>JAKAGC010000783.1 GCA_021817755.1 Acidobacteriota bacterium
TGAGAATAGCTTTCCAGGTTTTACCATTATCGGTACTCTTATAGAGTCCCCGTTCTCCACCCGGGCCCCATAAAGGACCTTGAGCCGCAACATATACATGGGAATTACGCGGATCGATAATAATACGCCCGATATGCTCCGAAGCTTTTAATCCCATATTTTTAAAGGTTCTACCGCCATCTTCCGAACGGTAAACCCCATCACCATAACCAATAGCACGTTGACTATTGTATTCACCTGTTCCCACCCAGACCACATAGGGATTATTGGGATCGATTTCCACATCCGCTATAGACCAGGCGCCATAGCTATCAAAAATGGGAGTCCAGGTAATCCCGTGATTTACTGTTTTCCAGACATTTCCCGCAGCTACGGAAACATAATACTCACTGGGATTTGATGGGTTCACGGCAAAATCGGAGATTCTACCGGAATTAAGCGCAGGTCCAATATTTCTGAACTTTAAACCCGAGAAGATATCTGATGTAATACCATTGTCGCTCTTCTTCTCTACTTCTTTCACTGCACCGTATACGAATACAACCATCAACATTACGAACAGGATAATATAAGAGGTTTTATTCTTCATTTGTTCTCCTTTTATTCGGACAACCGCCTCCTGCACTCATCCAATTGATCTCGCGCATTAGACAGGTCCTTTTGTAAGATATCCGTTTTATTTAAGGCCTTTTTGTAATCTTCCCTTAACTTCCTTAGTTCAGATTCCAATTGCTCAGATCTGTTTTCAGATTCTTTTCTCATAACTGTCAAATTGTGTTCCAGATTATCGATATTTTGTCTTAAACGTTTTTCTACTACTTCACGTTTATTATAACAATTATAAATAAATACCGAACAAATTACTCCTGCGATCATCGCTCCGAGAAGAATTTGCATTTTCACCTCCTGAAAGGAATGTTACACTTTTAAAAAATTGCTTAAACTTAATAAATTGAATAAATCCGAATAAAACCATTATTCCTGTTCTAAAAGATTATTTTATTAAATATAGCACTGAAATGCAACCTAATTCTTCATTTTTGCATTTTTTTTTACAAATACTTATTTGTCTTGCACTGGAAGACAGTGTATAATAAAAAATATGACAGATACAACCAACCACCTTCTAAACAATACATGGATTATACGCTATAACCGGAGCTCGAGTGATAATCAAAAAATCTATAAAGAAATACTGGAAACCCTTTCGCAAAAGGAAAACAATTATATTCATCCCCCACATTCAACCCAAATAAACCTTGTCGATTTCGACAACCCATTTAATCCCTCCCAATTCAAGATTACACAAATAGAAAAAACAGAATTACCGGAAAACCTACTCAAAGAAATAAACCTTCCTCAAATAAAACGAATCGGGCTCTCTTACCCAGTAATGTCAGGTGATAAACGATGGAATACCATTTCATTGACAAGTGCATCTCTTTTTCTGGGTTCTCAACTAACAAATGCGCATTTCCAGGTGATATCCGAAAAACAAATTCTTCCTGCTCTCTCTATAGATAATCGGTTTCTCGAATGCCACCTCCTCGGGTATACTCTATTTGAAGATTTATTCCAGTCATATCTGGAATTTTTTTCATATTTAAAAGAATCCTATACCGGATTGATTGCAGCAGGGGGTCCCATGGTCACCCTGTCCCCTCTCCAATCCGCTTTCCACCTCCCCCACATCGATCTCCTCATCCGCGGTGAAGCCGAAATGGTTTTCCCCAAAATTTTGAATGCACTTAATACAAATAATATCAGTCAATTATTGGAAAACGAAGGTTTTTTATTCAAATTCCCTGGGCTCATAATCATCTCGGAACTCGGGAAAATAAACAAACCTAATGACTTTCAAAACATTGAATTTAACCTCGATTTTCTCGAGAAAAAACATTTCGATATGGGTATTGAATTAAACATTTCCAGGGGATGCAAAAGAGGTTGTATTTTTTGTTCTTCGGTTCAAGGGAAAAAATTCAGAAAATTACCTGAAAAAACCGTTGAAAATCTCTTAACTCAATTTAGAGAAAAACAATCCGGTATGGGAATCGACCATCCCCATGCCCACACAATTAACATCAATGATGATGATATCCTGCAAGAACCCCAATATGCAAAGGAGATATTTGAAATTATTAAAAGAACCGGTTTCCGCCTTTGGGGTATCCAGACCTCGGTTAATTCATTATTTACTCCGGATGGATTACCGCATAAACAGATCATCGATTTGATCGATGATAAATTGCTTTTCGTAGAAGAGAAACCATTACTCTGGGCAGGTACGGATGCCTTCCTCGTAGAGAGAGGTAAAAAACTAGGAAAGCTTATCCCTTCCGAAACCCAATTAAAATCACTCGCGGATTTACTCGAAAAAAAAGGAATAGAACATTACCATTACTGGATTAGCAGCGATTATAAATCCAACTGGAATGAATTCACAAATGAGCTAATGCTGATTTGCCATTTACTTAAAAATTACACACGATTTCACATCATCGCACATGCCCCATTCCTCGTTCCCTACTCCACAACTCCCCTTTACCGGCTCCTCGCTACTTCCGAAGAAACGTACAAACAAATTAAATTCAAAAAAATACTCTCTCCATCTAATACTTTCTTTAAATTTCCACTACCTCTACGGGTCGAGACACCTTTTTTAAATCTCAACAGATCG
>JAKAGC010000065.1 GCA_021817755.1 Acidobacteriota bacterium
ATCACCATCCCAAGAGCCTACCAATACCCATTCCCCATCCCCTTCCCAATATATTATTCAATCCAATTCCTTATCTTCACCTTTAGACACCCCCACACCCACCCATTCCGTCCAGCAACCCCCACCCCGCCCAATAGAACTTCCCGTATCCAATATCCCTAAAATACAAAAAACATTCAATATTACATCCGCAATTCCTGTAGATTTAAAAGAAGGAAAAATATTCCTCGATGTTCCAAATGTCGGAGAACGTTCCTTATCTATAGATAGGATAAAATTTGTCTCTGTAGCCAAGATAACCCCCCAGGAAGAGAAACCTTTTTTACTCCTCGATTTTGTCCTGTGTGATATTCAATCCTCCCAGGAACTCAGAGTCATTCGGGTTTCTAGTTCCAATTTCATGCCCCAAAAGCTTGTTCCCGATGCACCATCTGTTATGGATGCATTTAAAATCTTTATAGCCAACGTTATCAGGTTAAGCAGGGCACAACCCTATCCCAATGCCGAAGCCGTTCTTTTAAAAAAAGTCCCTGTACACACTTCGATTGATCGATATGAGCAATCGTTTTCAAGATAAATTCTTAAGAAAATAAAATAGTTAGGAAGAAGAATAGAAGGAGATAAAATGAATTACCCTGAAAAATTAATAGAAAAACTCGAATTAAAGTATCCCCTTATCGGTTTATATGATGCCCCAGGTCCCGAGGGATTCGAACCCGTCATCCAACCCGAAGGCGGAAAATTATCATGTTTATATAGTTTTTTAGACGAATGGGTTTCCGGAAAAATGCTCATGCTTAACCGTGAGAATTCAGGCTGCGGTGGTTGTGCATACTGGCTCTTCGGAAAAGAAAATATGACAAGGGAACACCGGATAAAATTCCTTGTCGGCACAGAGGGACTCAAAGACACCGAAGAATTGATGGATCGGTGGTTAAATCATGAAAAGCCCTATAAACCTGAACATAATAATATTTTTCTCGGGCCCCTTCGACCCGAAATGACTCAATACCTTAAAACCATTACTTTTCTCGTAAATCCCGATCAATTAACTATTTTAACTGTTGCCTCACAGTATTATCATTCACCTGATGATTTGTTATCACCTGTTATAGCTCCCATGGGTTCCGGGTGTATGCAATTATTATCTCTCTTTAAAGACCTCTATTATCCCCAGGCCATAATTGGTGCTACAGATATAGCCATGCGACAATGTTTACCCCCCGATACACTTTCATTTACTGTTACAGAGCCCCTTTTTCGCCAATTCTGTCTACTTGATGAACGCAGTTTTCTATATAAATCCTTTCTCGATCATATGAAAAAATCCAGGGCGCTACCATCTGTATAATACCTTTTACCTAAATTCAAGTAGCCCATCTATATAAGAGACTCTTTTATGATTTAGGCATTGACTTTGCTACCCGTTTAACATATCATATCCACATCGATCAATAAAACCGTAGTTAAGGACGAATATTGGAGGTGCACATGAAACGTTCAATAATGGCAATACTTGTTATAGGTTTCTTTTTAATTTATATACCTCTTTCCGGTGTGAACCAGCCCACATCTTCGACTCAACAGAAAGAATTACAATCCTCTCTTAAGAATATTTACCGCTTATACAGTCAGAAAAATTTCGATGAAGCACTTAAATCCATAGATGAAAGCTTAAACCGGTTCGGTTCCCTGAAAGAATTACTCCAAATGAAATTCAATATTCTGATGGAGCAAAAAAAATATGCAGATGCATTGGGTTTTGTCAATGCAGAAATCAAAAAAAATGGAGAATCACAAGAGCTTCTCGCTGCTAAATTTAATATTCTTTTCTCATGGGAAAAATACCCCGATGCACTTGAAGTAGCATTGAAAAAAGATAAGATTTCAGGTGCCAAATCCCCATGGGATGCCATAAATATCGCCCAGACTTATATCCGTTTGCATTTAAAAGAAGAAGCCCTCGACGCACTTTACCAGGCTGCACGGCGAGGATTTATAAGTTACCGAATTCTGACAGGTGAAAATTTCTCCTTTTTGCGCCAGGAGCCCAAATTTTATGAAATCATTGAAATGATGAAAGTAAATGTCGGATTAGGAAATCCAGCCAAAGATTTTAATGCCCGTTTAATCTCCGGAGAGGAATTTACCCTTTCCTCGATGAAAGGAAAAGTCATACTCATCGATTTTATGTCATCCTGGTGCGAACCCTGCAAAAATGATATTAAACTCCTTAATGAATTATTCCAAAATTATAAAGACAAAGGATTCGATATTATTGCAATAAGTCTCGATTCCGATATCAAACGATGGGAAATACTCGTCAAATCCGCACAATTAAACTGGAAAACCATATGTTCAGGTAAAGTATGGGACGATTCCATTGTTAAACGTTATGGAATCGTCTCCCTTCCTACTTATTGGGTAATAGATAAACACGGGATAGTAAGAGGATTTGATCTTCGCGGTGATGAATTAAAAACAGTAATTGAAATATTATTAAAAGAAAAATATATTACCAGGTAATTTCCGAACCGGTCGATAGGTTAAGATCGATTGCTCCGCTTACCGCTACTCCAGAGGAATCCTTTACTTCATAAACAATTCGAACACCCGAACTTCCCGCCATTGAAGCAGGTATATCCCAGATAATTTCACCATTGATGCCATCGATTTGAATCCCCTTATTAAGCGGAGATACCAGGCGATATGTCAATGTATCGCCGTCCGGATCCGTTGCATCGATTCTATAAACAAACCTTCCCGGAACATTGAACGGTTTTACGCCAGTTAAAGCAAGCACAGGCGGGGAATTTTTTACTATTACTTCATTGCTCTCAATAACATCCGAACGGTATTTTTCACGCGTTGCCCACACACGGCAGTATACCTTATCACCTTTTTTGTAATTGGATTTTTCTAACAGGATTGAGTCATTATTTTTTATCTCATTCCCATTCACATACCAGGAATAAGAAAAACGTGTATCTTTACTTACCGGTTTTGCCATCACGGCAACAGCACGTATGAAATCAGTCGAAACCGGATCAGGAGGGTCGATTTTTATTTCGGAAATGACCGGTTCCATTGCAACCCTGCGTTTTTCTTCCGGTGTATTACTTTTAAAATAGTGATAAATCATATAAATACAAAAAATAATCAAACCCACTATCAACAAGCTACGTATTATTTTTACGATATCGCGATTACTCATCATTTAATTAACCTCAAATGTGACTCGTTTTATAAATTTTATCTTTTTTCTTCACTTGGAGGTTCTACTTTTCGAGTGACTTCAAAGTTGATCGTCACCATTTTTTTCGAGTTTGCTCCATTTCCGTCATTCACATCCACTAAGAATTTCCATTCTTTTGAAGGAGGTTTGTTTCCTAAAGTACATGTGATAATACCAGTATTTTTGTCGATATCCACTTCATTAGGAATCGGGATGTCTTCTCCTGCTCGTAAGAGTTCATAAGTTAATGTATCACCATCAGAGTCTTCCGCTTTAACAGGAATCTGGTAAGTACCCGGTCCATCTATACTTGGAATCGTAACATCCTGCAATACAGGTGGAGAGTTAGCGATAATAACAGCATCCGTGTTTTTCTCTTCTACCAGTTGCCCATTCATATATAAATGGGCAATTGCATTAATAAAATCTCCCCGTCTGTAAAGTGAACGGTCAAGGGTTAGTTCTGTTTGTTCCAGCAGTTTACGTCCATTTTTAAAGAAAGAATAAACAATCGTATGTTCTCTTTCTTCCGGGATGTTCGTTTCTATATCCAATTTTAGAGTAGCTCCCGGTTTCAAGGAATCCGGGGCAAAAGCAAAATGTTTTATCCATCCCTCCCCTGCATCCGGTGGATTGAGATTTTCAGTGGCCTCATCCCCTGATGATGAGGCCCGTTTATAAGATTTTTCATTCACTTGGCCGGTCCCGGAATTATCCCGGGACCCGCAATTTAACAAAAATAATGGAATTAGTATTATTAGGATGTAGAGTATTAACCCACGTCTCATCATCGTTTTTTCTCCATCCAATAAACCAATCCCCCAATATTTGTAAAGTTGATACTTTCTGTATACGTTTTATCATCCGGTACTGTGGCCACACCACTGCTGCTCGATTTGTACATTACGTATTCTTTTCCCTGGTAAGTACCGCCTCCGGCGATTCTTCCAACGTTCCTGGAACCGCTAATGACATCATTAAGCCCATTGATTGCAATTGAAATATCATAAACCGTCATAATTCCTTCACGCGGCACATCGCACGGATTCAAATCACTTCCCTTGGAAATCACTACCGGTAAATAGGTATTAAAATAGATATGAGGAACATTTTTATCATCAGGCAAAATAACCGGTTCCGGGTCGAATAACTTTTCCCCAGGATCGCGGAATGAGAAATAAAATCCCCTATCTATAACCGTTTCTGTTTGCGTCAATTCAGTAGCTGTCGCATTCCAGTAAATTGGAGTAAGTGTGCTAACCGAATTTGCTAATTGACCATTGTCTTTTATGGCAACAAACTTCCCGACTAGTGGATCAGTACGCGGACGATCCCTGTCACCGGAGCCAAAAGTTACCCACAATTGATAACTCGTATCAAACGCAGCTTGAGGAGAGAGATAAATGGGATCATAAGTCCTCACGTTAACTGTTTCCCCAGCCTGAAAAGTTCCAAAATTTGTCGTTACCGTAAATACTTTATTATTAATCGCTGTTATATACCCTACAGCTTTGGAAGTTTGACCCATTATCGAATATCCTACTACAAAATCTTTATTCGTACTCATTGTCAAGTCGCTTCCAGATTTACTGTTAATCGTCGCTGTTGCAGCAGTGGTAATAAGAGTTTTATACATAAGATAAGTCTTCCAATTGTCAAGTGAAGTACTATGAATATCCGATTTAAACAAGTGTCCGCCAAGATTCCCAAAATACAATGTATCGATATAACCATCATTATCTACATCTACTGCATTCAATGCTGAAGCGATCGGGAAGTTGAAGAATTTCGATTTTGTAAGATGGTATACAGTGCTATCATTCGTAACAGGTATTTCGGTTACCTCAGCATCTGCAACACCAGCGCCATCTGTCGAGTGATACGCCAGAATCCACAGTGGCTCGCCTGTCGCAGCATCAAGCATGAATATCGCTTTTCCCGATTTATCATTTGAATTTTCACTATTAAACGCAAATCCACCCGTTAAAAATACCACCCATTTATCGATTAGTTCAGCCGCATTATCCGGATTCTGTATCAATATTTTTCCAATAATTGGTTTTCCCCAACTTTCTCCACTATATTGTGTATCTTTAAATTTCCATAGTAATTTCGGTTCTGTTCCAACAGTAGTGACATCCATAGCATAATATGCTTTTCCACCACTTCTCAATCCGAAAGTCATAATCGTTGACCATGTATTCTTTTCACCTGTAGTTTTGGGAAAATAGATATCATTAGCTGTTAAACGTCCATCTACCGTATAGGTGTGCTGACTGTTAAGTATCATATTCGGATAAGAAGTGAGAACTTCATCAGGGATTAATCCCCATACTTCTTTTCCTGCATCCACACCATCTGCGTTAAACATATGAAAAATTCCATCATTGGTTCCCACATACAATACACGCTTCCGGTCTTTGTTTGCTTCATAGAAATCCGCAAACTTTTCATCTTCGGAATTCTTAGAATCCAGGTTCTTAATATATCTCTTGCTCGAAACCGGAGGACCGATGAAACCTACGTCTGAATGGAATATATCTGCCAGAAAAGGCATCCGTACTTTGTTTATAATCGTATCCGCTTCGCTATCTGTGACTGTACCACCGAATAAACTTGTCAATGTAGCTTGATTCGCAAGGTTAAACGAGATCAGATCATAATCCGAATCGTTTGTATACAGGTTACGGTCCGCACTCATTAAATCCGCAGCATCCCACTCCTGGCTCAGGTCCAGGGTAAGTTGTCTAACGCATTCTTTACCCTCGCTCGCATTTAAACATTCCACTTTCGTTTTATATACAAATTCCTCCGAATTCACCTCACCGCTTTCATCCGAATCGAATCCCCAGGAATCCAGTAATTTGTAAGCCAGTAAGTGTCCTTCCCAGATAGCAGCCGATGCTGAAGGCATAAAAAACCCAACATAAGAAAGCGTTAATTCATCATTTGTAGCAGTCACAGTTTTTCGGGGAGCAGTAATCGATGAGAACGCAAAATTTCGAAGATTGATATTGGTTATAACATTCTGAAAGGCAGATACCAGTTCTTCATAGTTATTAGCAGTATAATACCCACCGTCACCATTCACCGCAGTTTCCCTCAATAAGTTATTATCTGCTGTAAATCCGATCGTATAGGTATAGATATTCTGATCTCCCGGCCATCCTGTGGATTTATCATCTCCAAAAAAGGAATCGGGTAGCATATCCTGATGACGTATTAAATACGCCACATCATCCAGGTAATCCGTACCACCACTGTCAGGTAGCCAACATGTATAGTTGGGGCAATATGTATTTGTCACTTTATAATTCGTAGGAATACCACTGGAGGCATCATTGGTATCCATATCCCCCCATCCGTTATTCCAACTGGTCCAGGGTTCTACTCGCTTTACCGGTTTCTTTTTAAAAACACTATTGCTGTATTTGGTATTAAAACCGTCTTTCGTCGATTCACCATCCGTCATAATAATAACGTAGTTGTTCTGACACCAGTAATCCATAACAGTACTCGGATTATCCGGGTTATGATTTACCAGGTTATACTGAATTTCATAATCCACAGGCCAATAGGTTTTAGTTGAAGGTCCCGGTTTGTAATAGTACCAGATATCTGCCAGAGCTTCCGCCAAAGGCGTCCAGGTACCTCCATAAATATCATAGACATTATTCTTATAGGATACTAGATCGCTGGACTCATCACTCATATCGTTCAGATGTTCCACCAATTCAGCACCTTCTTCATATGCAAATTTAAATAATCCCAATTTAACTATTTTATTTGAATCCTTAGCCACCTTACAAATAACTTCACGCGCTGTTTGAATACGTGTAAACACCTGTTTTATTCTCGGGTTCGGACCCGATAAACTATCATTCCCGGGAGTAGCACATTCTGAGAGTGCGGTTGCCGGTACTGTCCCCGTATTGAATGTTCCATATGTACAAAAATGAGAGACAGAAGCACGTTGCGCATCCGTTGCATAAATGAATAACCATTTCAAATAATTTTCAGGCCATCTTACCGGTTGGGAATGATCCGATGTCCCATACATTTTGGCAATTACCGGAACTCGGGTATAACCATCCGGGCATTTCTGAAAATGAGCTTTACTGGTATCGGAATTCGGAGTAATTGGCCCACCTACTACATCTGACAATTCGAACCACGTCGCACCACCTGAAGAATATTTTCGTTTCAATGTGGCTACTGCACTATAAATCGGTGATGAACCATCTCGAAAAAGAATCCGGTCTCCCACATAGAAATACTCTTGATTGGTCCCAACCTGGAAGTTCACACCGGAACCATCAGTGGCATAACATCCAGTCCAATAATTCTTGCCATTAATGTTACTCAATTGGGATGTCGTATATTGTCTTGCACTCCCGCTAGTTAGCCACCTTGCTTGCCATTCTGTGGATGACATAGACTGGTAACCGTTACCCGTATCGAAACCTTCTATCGTACCAGAGTAGACAATACTTGGGTTGTATCCATCATCCGCAGTATTCTCGATATTGTCCAATCCCTTCTTTGGATAAAAAATGATCGTATTCATTGATCCTGAACTGTCCATTAATATGACAACATTAGGTCTTACAGTTGCTGTACCCGCATTAACTCCCATGAACAGTTCTTTATCATCCGGTTGCAAATAGTATGCCATACCGATTAAACACAAAATTAGAACAATAAATTTAATGGTTTTCATCCTACACCTCATTCTTACTCTTTTGCCACCGGCATATAGATTCCGGCCATAACTTCCGAGTAACTCGTTTTAGATCCTACTTCCACTTTCGATGTAATTTCAATTTTTAATACTGCAATTTCCATTGGTGCAGTCGCACCCAAACCGAACCCAGGTAAATGAAAATCTATAAAATTAGGAGTATTCTTAACTGTAGTTCCGGTTTCCCCATTTTCCATATCTCGTAGAGTTCCGGTTATATAAAATCTTTTCATATTGGATTCCCCTATCTGAGACGTATCAAGGGCGGATTTGGTCACCACATTCACGACTTCTTTTCCTTCATCCAGATTCTGTAGTAATTGAGCTCTTACTTCTTCCACACCCTGGATTGCCAGATAATACGAATCTCGTTTTAAAATATAGTTTTGAGAGGACTGCATTTCCGTATTACCGATGGTTAATAAACCCGATACCAGTATCGATAAAACTAATACCGCAATTAAGGTTAATATCAATACACTTCCTTTTTTGTTATTCATCATTTACTCCTTACCGACTCAAGAATTACCCGTAATCCGGATAATATTGTAATTCTTTGGTTCCACCGATATATCCTGGATTCGATATGAATACTTACCCGCTACATTACCCCCTCCGGATAAATACTCTTTATCATAATCAAAGACACGCGGTACACTCAGATTGTTCTGACTACCTGAATTCTCTCCAGCCAGTTGATCAGTTATGGATACTACACGAATATCGATTTGCTTTAATGCAAGAGTTCGAATATTGGCCATTAAAGTTCCCAAATCCGTTGCACTCCCCGGTAACGCGAAATATTGATTGCCCGGGTCGATTGCCGTATCCTGGTTTGCTGCACCAAAGTTATTATATAATATATAAGAAATTTGCAAATTCCATATGTTTTCGGAAATTATACTGGCATCATTCGGATATTGGGAAATCAGTTGAAATACATCTGCCGTATTGTGAGCATCCGTTACCCGGATCAATTGACGGATATTCCTATTCAAATGTGCTTTTGTCACTTCACGGAATACATAAATACTGAAACTGGATAACCGGATTACCGGAGATCCTCCCGGGTAAGTTACTGCATTTCCTTGTGTTGCCTGTACATCCTGGTAATGGTCACAGTTTAATAATCCCGAGTAATAAATCGGATCATCCCTGATCGTCAATTTATCATTATTCCGGTCCACTTCAGTCACACGAAAAACAAGGTATCCATCTTTACCAATAATAATCCCTCTATCGCCTGCGGTCCATGGATGCGTATCGAATTTGTAAAAATCTTCCGGTTTGGATACATCCAGGCCATCCGGCATTGGTAAATTGACAGAACCGGTCTTAACGTATATCTCTTGGTCTCCCGAGCTGAATTCATAATCCTTGTGAACGGAAGTCATCGCGTCCGGATCTCCGGAAGCAACGATGATACCATCTGCAAAATCCGTATTATTCAATGGATAAATTCCATTAAAAAACGGATCCCCACCCATATTGTATTTCTGAGTATAGGTAATTGTTAATGCAGACCCTGCTTTCTTTAATTCTTCCGAAAAAAATCCAATAAACCCACGGGATTCCTGAGAAAGACGGACTCTGGCCTGTTCTGTCCGAGTTGTTTGTCCATATTGAGAAACCATCGAATAAAGCCCCCATAAAATGAAGAAAAAAATCATCATGGTGACCATCATTTCTATGATGCTGAAACCCGCTTCTTTTTGTTTAATTTTATCTTTCAGTTTCATTAGATGGTCCTCCTCGAGCTTAACTGGACGTGGTAATTATATTCCATTACCCCTTCTTTTTCTCCGTTCTCCTCGAATTCAACCAGAACTCGTATTGTTGCCAGATTGGCTATAACATCTCGGGTAACGGTGGTGGCTCTTCTGTAATAGTTCTTGGTGATCCCTACAGGAGGCGTTGCATCCGCACTTTTCTGAATCAATTCCACTCCTCTTTCCGAACTGACTGTCAAGAATTCATATTCAGGAAGACCTGTTGCAACTAATTGAGTCACAGGGAACTTCAATACTGACTCCAGTTTACTTTCAGCCAGCATCATTGCCGTATTCCTGTTTGAATTGCTCTGCGATATATAATGGTACTGAGTCATCCCACTTAGAATTGCCACGATAACATATGCAATAATACCTAGAGCAATCAGTGCCTCGATTAATGATGCACCTTTCTCACTGTTTGCTCGTCTCTTTTTCTTAACTATTACTTTTTTTGTATTCATCGGGGTCCTCTACTATTAATCCTCCCAGGGGAGTCAAGGTAATATAGCGTTCAATCTCATAAGCAGTGCTAGGTTCTCCTTCTTTTGCTCCCAGCACCCTAAAAAAACGCACCGTAACACGTGCCGGTTCCGGGTTCAAAAGATCATAAGGAAACTTATAAGTTTCTCCTACCGAGTTGACAAGGAAACCTTTCACAGAACCATCATTAAATTGCTGTCCGTTCATCGGTTCCACTCTCTTTACTACTGTAAAATTATAATCTGCATCACTTTCTGCAGCAGCAATGTTGCCGGAAATCTTTGTCTCGAGCTGATTCGTATATTCTGTACCGGTTGCATCAAATACTACAGCAACATACCGGTTCTCACGCGCTGCCAATTGCCTTGCATATGCAACATCCGAAACAAATTGATTCAATGTCGAAGTAAATTCCGATCTTTTGATGGTATGTCTGCCAACTGTTAAAACAAGCCCAAGCAGTACTCCCACGATAATCACAGATACAAGTAATTCGATTACCGAGAATCCATTGTTTTTCATTTTTTTCATGATAGTACTCCAAATTATACTCCAGGTAATATAGCATATTTATTGCCATATTGCAGCTTTCCGCAAAAACACCGGTTGTTCCATGTTTTTTCCTAATCAATACTTCTTTACCTTTTCAAATCTTACTTTACAAAGTGTAAGTTTTATACACCTGTGTATTTCATTTCATATCAATATTATATTAGATGTTTCCTTTTATCTGAAAAATTGAATTTATTACACGTTTTGTCTTGAATCCCGGTTTATATTGGAGTATAATGTAAAGTAACTTGTGCTGCCGTATCATGACAAATCCTGGGTTCAATCGAATTGCCATTATTAAACTCTCAGCTCTGGGCGATATCGTCCATACCATACCTGCCTT
>JAKAGC010000066.1 GCA_021817755.1 Acidobacteriota bacterium
CTGACTGATTATAAAATCACGCGTTTTGCTGAAATCGGGGCAGGGAATGTCTTAACCGGTTTACAGAAACGAACAGCTAAAGAATTGAATATTGAAGTGGAAACATTTAATTACAGGAATACGGAAGACCTGGCAACGCTTCAATAGTAATAGAGAAAATTTAGTATTAATTGATATTAACGGGTTTTGAGCTTTTATGACCGAACTGCCCGTAATTGGTGAGGCAGGAGGTAGATATTGGCGGCGAATGACCCGGCAACGTAGGCGCAGGCGATACCGACTGCGCCTACGAAATCAAAAAATGTTATGGAAATAAATAGTACTGCCACGAGAGTCCCGGCTTCGATTATTGTGGTCCATGTAATGGGGGAAGTTTTTCGAGAATTGACGACAACACCTCTTTGAAAACACAAGAAAGCAACAAACCCGGGCATTAACGTCATGATCTGAGTGGGGAAATACGCAAAGTTACTTAGCTCTACCGACAATCCTGAGATATCACGGAACCAAACGGCAGCCAATGGAGTAAAGGCAATCAGGGAGAGTCCACCAACTACAAAAACAAATAGCATGTAGGCAAAATTGCGTAATGGAATATAATTGGCTTTATGTTTACCGATGAGTGCAACGACGGCTTCCATGTAAGATAATCCAAGGCTGCGGAACACAAATACAAGCCCATTTACAACAGGGATAACGGCAAGTGATTCGAGAGCCATCCGACTTTTTCCGACAAAGAATGTCATCAAGGGTTGTACGCCGAGATAGATCATGCTCATAAGAGCGAGGGGGTAGTAGAAACGGGTTATAAATGTATAAGTAAGGGGATTTTCTGTTGGTGTATCGGTAATGGGTTCACTTTTGAGTTTTTTTACGGGTACTCGGGCCATGATACGACTGGCAATTGCTTCGCCGGTTACTCCAAAGGAAAGGGCGGCGCCACCGACATAAGCTCCGGGGAATTTAAGAAGGTAGAGAATTACAGCGGTAATGGACATGGAGCTTAAACGGACAATGGTACCATATGCAACACGGTTGGTTAGATTATTGCGAATGAGTATACCCTGGTAGAATCGCCGGTATCCAATTGCGGCAGGCCATGGAAGAAGTAAGAGCAACGAACCGTGAGTGAGACGTGCGACTTCGTGAGGAAGATTTATCAATGTTTCTGTAATGTAATAAAAAACAGGAGGAATGAGGCCGATGAGAAAGATAACCGTAACGGCTGAGTTCAAGGTGTAGATAAATCGTCTGAGTTTATAAAATGCATCTCGATTGGAAACGAGTGCTGTAGAAGCGCTCATTATCATAATAATGGGAGCTTCGAATATAAGAGCGAATGAAAATGCGACACCGAAGGCAGCGAGATTGTACTTGGGCTCAGGAAGTCTTGCGATAAAAGAAGCTAAATAGGGGTTTTCTACAGACATCATCAGCCATGTGGCTGCTAATGGATACCAGAATTTAAAAATATCTTTATATTTTATGGCGTTGTTTTCATTAGTCATAGACAGCAAGAATACCACTATTTTTAGTATCTTGCAATATTAATTTTTCAAGTCTATGAAAAGCTTTTGTGGGGGGAGGGGGCGGTTTTCTCGAAAAGAGCCCCGGGAAAAAATCTATTTTCTTGAAACAAACTCATAAATTAACTGGAAATACTCCTGGAAATTGGTAGTAATAATATCATTATGGTCACCTTCATCGAAAAGCTTAATAAACTTGGGTTCGGGAGCCCAATTGAAGAGTTTCATAGCGTGAGCGGAATGTACCATGGTATCTTCTTTGGCGTGAAGAACGAGTGTAGTCCCTTTGTATTTTTCGAGTTTTTCCCTGAGGTTAAATTCTCGGTTAACGGTAGCCATAAGTTCATCGAGAGTAATACCGAGTTCCTGGGGGTGAATGCGCATCAGAACGCGTTCCAGTAAAACGGCGATACCACTTTCGATGATTAATCCAGAAATGGTGGGAAAGAGGTAAACACCGTGTACGGCATAAAGAGAACCGAGGGATCGACCGAATAGAATTAATTTCTCAGGGGGTAATCCTATTGCGTTTACTATTTTTTCGACATCCGATTGAATTATGCTAAGCCCGGGTACGCCACTGGACATAGCATAACCACGATATTCGGCAAAAAATATATTAAATTTCATTTGGTCGAATATGGGGATAAACATATCGAAATAATCGGAAATGATTTCTCCATTTCCATGGAATAAAATAATGGTTTTCGATTCGGGGTATTTGTTGTGATAATAACAACTGAGCTGCGCATCGCCGCAATCAACCCAGAAGGGATTCTTAAATGATTCGGAACGGGGGTAAAAATATCTCTCCGTTAAAAGTGGATGGTCTAATATAGATGGATTTATCATGCTTCACCTGGATTTGGTAGTACTTTTATTTTAACCCTGTAGAGCGATCAACTGATGAATTTTTGTTGGTATACTCAAAGGGGGTAAGTGCTTACTTTTTATTTTTTTCGATCTTTTCGATTATGCGTGCTTTTGTTTGGAGTTCGTGTTGAAGTTTCAATGCATTTTCCAATTGTTTGGGAATTTCCAGGACATTTTGTTGTGACATTTCGGGTTCGATTTTTTGAAGAGCTTTTATTTGTTTATCCAGTTCAATGAGTTGTTTTTCAATTTCGGGTTTTGCATTGAGGAGTTTGTCTTCACTTTCCACAGAGTCAGAAATTATAACGATCCGATCGTCTTTTACTTCGAGGAAACCATCACGAACAAATAAGAAGTGATGTTTATTCACAGAGTCGATATAATCGACTTCACCGGGTTCGAGTAAGGTCATATAAGGCCTGTGGTTTTGGAGTATACCGGTTTCCCCGAAGCATGAAGGGATATAAATTTGACGAATACCTACACTGACAGGTTGATCGGAAGACGTTATAATTTCAAGGTGCATGATGTCATCCATCGTATTTATTTAATATCTTTCATTTTTTGTGCTTTTTCCAGAACATCTTCGATTCCGCCACACATATAGAATGCCTGTTCCGGTACGTCATCGTGTTTTCCTTCGGCGATTTCTTTAAAACCGCGGATGGTATCTTTGAGTTCGACGTATTTTCCGGCCATACCGGTATATTCGGCGGCTACGAAAAAGGGTTGAGAAAGGAACTTCTGGATTTTTCTTGCGCGGGCAACGATTAATTTATCATCTTCGGAGAGTTCTTCCATACCGAGGATGGCGATGATATCCTGTAAATCTTTGTATCTCTGAAGAATTTCTTTTACGCGTCTGGCTACCAGGTAGTGTTCATCACCGATGATTTTGGGGTCAAGGATGCGGGAATAAGAGGCGAGGGGATCAACTGCGGGGTAGATACCGATTTCAGTTAATTGACGGGAGAGGTTGGTGGTAGCATCGAGATGGGCGAAGGTGGTTGCGGGAGCGGGATCGGTGTAGTCATCTGCGGGTACGTAAATGGCCTGAATGGAAGTAATAGAACCTTTCTTAGTAGAGGTAATCCGTTCCTGCATTTCTCCCATTTCTGTAGCGAGGTTGGGCTGATATCCAACGGCGGAAGGCATACGGCCGAGAGTTGCAGAAACTTCAGAACCTGCCTGAGTGAAACGGAATATATTATCAATAAATAAGAGGGTATCCAATCCTTCTTCATCGCGGAAGTATTCAGCGACTGTGAGACCGGTAAGAGCGACTCTTAATCTGGCTCCAGGTGGTTCTGTCATCTGACCGTAAATCAAAGCTGTTTTATCGATGACGCCTGATTGCTGCATATCGAGCCACAAGTCATTCCCTTCACGGGTACGTTCGCCAACACCGGAGAAAACAGTTAATCCACCGTGTTTAGTAGCGACGTTATTGATCATTTCCATAATGAGAACGGTTTTTCCTACACCTGCACCACCGAACAATCCAATTTTTCCACCTTTAAGATAAGGCTCGAGCAGATCGATGACTTTGATACCTGTGACAAAAAGTTCCAGATTCGTATTTTGATCTTCGAGAGAAGGAGCGGGACGGTGGATGGGGTAACGTTTTGCGGTTTTCACATCGCCTTTCTTATCGACGGGGTCACCAATCACGTTTAAAACGCGTCCAAGTACTTCACGACCGACAGGGATGGAAATGCGTTGCCCTGTGTCATAGGCTTTCATTCCTCTAACCAGTCCATCGGTTGAATGCATAGAAATGGTACGGACCCTATTTTCTCCGAGGTGGAACTGAACTTCTGTAATAATCTGAATGGCTTCATTGACTTCAAATCCATCGGAAACAATACGGATGGCGTTGTAGATATCGGGAAGATTACCATCGGGGAATTCGACATCGACAACGGGGCCGATGACTTCGATTACGCGTCCTATATTTTTATATTCATTCTGTTTAATTTCGGAATTCATGGGTCCTCCTATTTTTTCAGGGCTTCAGTAGCGGTTAATATTTCCAGTAACTCTTTGGTAATAGCTGCCTGTCTCATTTTATTCATGGTGAGTGTTAAGGTACGAATCATTTCACTGGCGTTTTTGGTAGCCAGGTCCATTGCGATCATTCGAGCGGCATGTTCCGAGGCCGACGATTGAAGTAGTAACTGGTGTATCATGGAATCGATGTACCGGGGAAGTAGTTTTTCAAAAATCTTTTCTTTCGAAGGCTCGAAAATATATTCGATGTGTCGGTTTTCTTCGTTTATTTTATCCCATTGGCTTTGTAAGGGGAAGATTTGTTTTATTTTGACTTCCTGTTTGGAAGCGGATAAAAATTCGGTGAAAATGAATTCCACCTTTTTAATATCTTCGATATTTTGGAGATAGAGATGTTGTAAATACCTTGATAGTTCCTGGGCATTTTCATATTTCAACCGGGACATCATGTACGGGTAATTCTTTTTAATAGGAATTGCGCGCTTGGTAAAGTATTTACTTGCTTTATTACCGACGGTTACAAGGATTGGGGATTCCCCATCTTTTTCTTTTAGTTCGTTTAGATAGGATTCGGCACGATTGATGAGCTTTGAGTTAAACGCTCCGCAGAGTCCTTTATCCGCCGATATTACGACGATAAGGGTACGGCTTTCTTCTGTTCGATCTTCCATGAGCTGGTGGCTTTTCTGGCCTACCCAATACAACATGGATTCGATTTTTTCCACGATTGGCTTGTTCCGGTTGATATCGGAAACACTCCGCCGCAGCTTAGCTGCAGAAACGGTTTTCATGGCTTTCGTGGACTTTTGCGTATCCCTTACCGATTTGATCCGTCGTCTTAAATCGATTAAATTTTGAGCCATTATTGATTCGATTATCCTATATAGTCGGTACTGAATTCTTCCAGGGTTTCCGCCATTTTCTGTTTAAGCGTATCGCTTAATGATTTCTCGGTTCGGATCTCCCGTAAGATATCCGAGTGATGTTCTCTCACATGTTTTATTAATTTAAGAGCGAAATCACCGACAGCACTTACTTTAATTTTATCAAGGATTCCGGCTGTACCTGCGAAGATGACTAAGATTTGTTCTTCAACGGGCATCGGAACGCCTTCATTTTGTTTCAATAATTCGGAAAGGCGTTTTCCACGTTCAAGCTGTTTGATGGTCGCGGCATCGAGATCAGATCCGAACTGGGTAAAGGCTGCCAGTTCCCTGAACTGGGCTAGTTCCAGTTTAAGAGACCCTGCGACCTGTTTCATGGCTTTGATCTGGGCATTTCCACCGACTCTCGACACAGAGATACCGACATCGATTGCAGGACGCTGACCGGCGTTGAATAGTTCGGGTAATAAGTAAATCTGACCATCTGTAATGGAAATGACGTTAGTAGGAATATACCCGGAAACGTCAGAAGCCTGAGTTTCGATGATGGGAAGTGCGGTAAGTGATCCACCGCCTTTTTCCGCATTCATTTTTGCAGCTCTTTCCAATAAACGGGAATGTAAGTAGAAAACGTCACCAGGGTATGCTTCACGTCCTGGGGGTCTTCTTAACAACAATGAGATTTCACGGTATGCGGTGGCGTGTTTCGATAAATCGTCATATATGATTAATGCATGTTTACCGTTATCACGGAAATATTCACCCATGGTGCATCCGGCATAAGGAGCAATATATTGAAGAGAGGCGGGAGAAGAAGCACTGGCTACTACTACGATCGAATACTCAATAGCTCCTGTTTCTTCGAGGGTTTTAATGACCTGGGCGATGGTAGATTGCTTCTGACCGATAGCAACATACACGCAAATAACATCCTGGCCTTTCTGGTTGATGATGGTATCCATGGCGATTGCTGTTTTACCTGTTTGACGGTCGCCGATAATTAATTCGCGCTGACCGCGTCCAATAGGAATCATGGCATCGATGGCCTTGATTCCTGTTTGAAGAGGTTCTTTCACAGGTTGCCGATAAATGACACCGGGTGCAATCTGTTCGATGGGATGGAAAGTATTTGAAGTGATGGGGCCTTTTTCATCGAGTGGTTCACCGAGGGGAGAAACGATTCGTCCAATAAGCGATTCGCCGACAGGGACAGAAACGATCCTTCCGGTACGGCGGACTTTATCGCCTCCTTTGATTTTGAAGGCTTCACCAAGGATGATGGCACCGACGTTATCTTCTTCCAGGTTTAAGGCGATACCGAAAATATCATGGGGGAATTCGATTAATTCATTATACATGACATTTTCAAGCCCATAAATCTGAGCGATTCCGTCTCCGACAGATACGACAATACCTGTCTCTTCTTTATCAAAGTCTAATTTGAATCCTTCGATTTTTTGTTTGATTAATTCGCTAATTTCTTCAACTTTTACCTGCATTTAGTACTCCCCTGCGGCAGAAATCTGTCCTGATACGTGTTCTGCCATCAATGCTTCCTTTAATTTCTTTAAATTACCTTCGATCGAGAAATCGTAATAAATTAACCCTCGCTGGATTTTTATACCTGCGATTAATGAGGGATCGATTTCTTTTTCCAGGACAATTCGTTTATCAAAAGCTGTTTCGAGTTTTTTCTGTAACCTGGCTTCCAGGGTTGGGGTTAATGGAATAACGGAAAATACTTTAATTCGTTCTATCCCGCTTTTTTCAAACCATAAATCTTCTACCAATTGAAGTATGGATTCCAAAAATGTGAGGCGGTTTTCATCCACAATGGTTAAGAGGAATTGGTAGGATTTATCTCTTAATTTGGCTTTATCACGGATATCATCCAATACTTCTTTTTTTTGTCGTTTGGAAAGCAGGAAAGTCTCCATTCCGGCTTTGAATTGATCGCTGCTTTTCAGTAGAGACAGGAATTGATTAAGTTCGTTTTTTATTTCCCGGTATTCCGTATCATTTTGGATGGCTTTCACCAAGCCTGATGCGTAACGTTTGGCAACGCTATTTTCTTTCAATGATATCTCCACATATATCGATATTCTTTTCGATTATTTTTTCGTGAGTTTGAGGATCGAGACGGTCCCCGATTTCTTTTTTGAAGTGATCGATTGTCATGTCTGCAATACGGGCTTTCAGATTTCTGACGGCATTTTCCATTTTATGGGTAATTTCTGTTTCAGTAATTTCAAGTATACGGGAAGCTTCTGTGTCGCCCAGTGATTCAATACGGCTTTTTTCAGTGAGACCGCTTTTTTCGGCAGCTAACTTCATTGCAGCGACTTCTTCCTCAATTTTTTCAAGACGTAATTTTATCTCTTCGAGGCTCCGGGTTGTCGATGCGAGTTTTTCTTCCCTTCGGTTCATATCGGTATTGATTTCAAGGGTTTTTTGAGATAGCACGGCAATCATGGGTTTTCGTAACAGATAAATTAATCCGCCGAATAAAACAACCGCATTAAACGTCTTTCCAATAAACCCCAACCAGTCGAAATGATGTTCCGCTGCTTCTGCATGTTGTGCAAAAAGCCCTGAGCTCATGACAATCAAAAATAATATTATAAGAACTATTCGACGTTTCTTCATATTTCCTTTTGCAATCAGATAAAGATTTCTTTCATTTTTTCGCTGAACTGTCCGATTTCGCGTGCCAGAAGGGTTTCTGCTTCCCGGATTTCAATATCGAATCTGTCCATCTTTTCTTCAAAAATAACCCGCGCTTTTTCACGTGCTTTTGTTACCTTTTCTTCCCGGACTGCTTCACCTTGTTTTATCAAGTTCTCTTTGATTTCACGGGCGTATTTCTGGTTATCTTTTAACTGCTTTTCTATAGATGAAGTGATTTGGCCGATTTCATTCGTTTGACTTTCGATTAATGAATCCTCATTTTTTATTTTGGATTCTCTTTCTTCGATAATACGATCAATCGGTTTGTAATAGATTTTATTCAAGGCAGCCAGCAATATTGCCAGCATTACCATTATGCTGATAATCGTTATTAGCATTTGCATGAGTCGATCCGCTAGTTTTATTTTTTGCGTTTTATTATAATATATGTCTATGAAAAAAAAGTCAAGTGTTTCACGAATTGAAAAATCGGATTATATGGGTTTAAACCAGGGACCCCTTTTATAAAAGGTGTCCCTGGACCCCCCTAAAATTTTTTATAAATTCTTGCTTATTGAACAAATCCGGGGTTTATATTATAATGACTGAAAGTCGATGAGGTAACTTTTTCACATATCATGTTGAGAAACCCAATTCTAACATATTGTTTTCATGCAGAATTCCCAGGGGAAGACAGAATAATTCTTTCTTCGGAAAAAGAGAGTATTCTACTGGCGGGTAAACCATATTTTCTTATTCTTTCGAAATTAACAGCCAATCCTTGCACTACTGATGAACTGGTAAAATCGCTGCAAGGTGAGCTTTCTCCATTTGAAATTTTTTATATTCTGGATGTATTGGAGAAGAAGGGTTATCTCACCGAGGCCGCTTCCTTTGTTACTTCTGAAACGGCTGCGTTTTGGAACAATCGAGGAATGGATATAAACCGCCTGATGGAACACTTAAAGGATAAGAAAGTGGGGATATACAATATCGATGTTTCCGAAAAGACAATGGAAAACTTCCGGGAGTCTCTGATTTCACTTTCTATTACTACGGGTGAACCTGGAGATTTGAATGTTTATCTTGCGAATAATTACCGGCATGATAAAATCAAAGAGATAAATAGAGAAGCGCTTATTTCGGGTCGACCCTGGATGCTGATTAAACCGGAAGCCAGCCAACTATGGCTTGGACCTCTTTTTATTCCTGGACGCACGGGTTGTGCCGAATGCTTGAAACAACGGCTTGACCTACACCATCCGTTGGATATGTACTTTAAAAGTCAAATGAAAAAAGATTCTAATCTTTGTGTTCCTCCTTCTTATATTCCCCACTCTGTTTCGATTGCCGCGAATCTGGCTGCGCTGGAAATAGCGAATTGGCTTTACTATGGAAAAAGCGAAACACTGGAAGGAAAAATAGTTACGTTGGATACTGGAACTTTAAAAAGCGAATCTCATTTTTTGGTTAAACGTCCGCAATGCAGAGAATGTGGGACAATGGAACGTATTGATTTGCGGACAGAAATGCCTGAGGGGATAGTTCTTGAGAAAAAAACTTCTGTGAGTGTTCAAACTGCGGGTGGTTACCGGGATATGGCCCCCGAGGACACACTGGAAAAATACAGTCATCACGTTAGCGAAATTACAGGTATTGTCAAAGCCTTAAAACCATACTATAGTATGGAAGGTGCACCATTATATAATTATACGTCAGGCCCAAACACTGCCTTACGAAGCAATACCCTTTATTGGCTTAATTCGCATATGAGAAGCGCGAATGGGGGGAAAGGGAAAACACACGGACAGGCAAAAACAGGGGCACTGTGCGAAGCAATCGAACGCTACAGTATGACCTATCAAGGGGATGAACCGACTCTCCTCTCTTCCCTGGAAAAACTGGGATCTTCTGGGATCCATCCAAATACATATATGAATTTTAGTCTCTCCCAATATGCGAATCGTGAAGAGATAAATAGAACTTGTTCGCGCTTTTACTCGATGATTCCGGTTCCTTTCGATCCTCACGCTGAAATACCGTGGACACCGGTTTTTTCACTTAGGGATAATACCTTCAAATACCTTCCTACTGCCTTTTGCTATACTCAATTCCCTTCGCAAGACGAAACAAAACTCTTTTCCTATCCTGACAGTAATGGATGCGCTGCGGGGAATTCAATTGAGGAAGCTATATTACAAGGGTTACTTGAACTGATCGAAAGAGATAGTGTTGCTTTATGGTGGTATAACCGTATTCAACGACCAGGGGTTGATTTCCTGGATTTTAATGAACCGTATTTCTTCCGTCTGAAAGATTATTATAACTCAATGGGGAGGCAATTATACGTACTGGACCTGACTTCTGATTTCGAGATTCCAGCTTTCGGTGCATTTTCATATCGAGAAGGAGAAAGAAGACAGAATGTGTTATTTGGATTTGGTGCTCATGTGGATGCAAAAATCGCTTTGGAACGGGCATTGGTGGAATTGAACCAGATTCTGCCTATCGCTGAAGCACCGGGTACAGATGCAAAAAACGGCAAATATCTGGTTACGGACAAAGTCTTCGTAGATTGGTTGGAAAATGCAACGCTAGAAAACCAACGCTATCTTGCACCACTTCAAAACGTAGGGATGAAAAAAGCAGCCGATTACCGGGCTCTATGCGCTGCGAATGTTTATGACAGTGTTATGTTCTGCCTTGAAAAAGTGAAAGCACTGGGTATGGAAACATTGGTTCTCAACCTAACTCGAAGAGATATTGGAATGCCGGTTGTACGTGTAATGGTT
Source organism: Acidobacteriota bacterium (assembly GCA_021817755.1). Taxonomy (GTDB): domain Bacteria; phylum Acidobacteriota; class Aminicenantia; order UBA2199; family UBA2199; genus JAKAGC01. Next base: position 10,753 of record JAKAGC010000066.1, read on the forward strand.
CCAGGGCTTCGGCATTTCTGGAAACGGCTTGGAAAGGGACGATTATATGATGTTCCGGTTAAAATGGGATGGCTCGATTCTCCTTTAAAAGAAGAGGATATGAATCCGATTGGTTTATTTATTTAAAATTCATAAAATCAGAGTGTCATAGCAGTTGTTTTAATTCGTTCCCATGCTTCTTTGATGTGTCGATATTCCTGATAAGTCTGGCCAATAGAAAAACGTAATACGAATTTTCCCTTCAACCGGGTGTGAGTGAGATATAGTTTTCCGCTGTCGTTTAAGGTTTCCATCAACTGTTGGTTTAAATTGTCGAGTTGGGTTT
>JAKAGC010000067.1 GCA_021817755.1 Acidobacteriota bacterium
AACATTGAACAGTAATATGCAAAAATGGGCTCAAACAGCTCTAAAAGAGGGTTTAAGAGCTCTTGATAAACGTATGGGCTGGCATTCCAATCAAGCGTTAACCCATATCCCGGTTTCCCGCTCAAACCTGGAAAAATACTCTCTCAACTCCTGGAAAAACCTGGAGCCAGAGATCAATGATATTGTTGAAGGGATCGTCCTGGATGTAGATGATTCAAAAGCATTGGTACGAATTGGAAATTACTATGGAAACCTGGAAGCAGAAACCGCACAATGGACAGGAAAAAGCCTCTCTAAAATTCTTTCACAAGGAGATGTGGCCTATTTCCGAATACTGGATTTTCCACAATCTCTGAAAACACAAATGGAAACCGGGAATCACATAAAAACTGATACCTCATCAAATAACCGGAAGAATGAAAATCTTTTGAAACTGGGATTGGAACAAGAACCGGAAGTCGAAGGGGCCATTCTGGTTGTGGATAATTATACAGGTGAAATTAAAGCAATGGTTGGAGGCTATTCCTTTGATAGAAGCAGATGGAACAATGCCACTCAAGCATTGAGGCAAACGGGCTCCACGATTAAACCCATGGTGTACACGACTGCACTGGAAAACGGATACACACCGGCAGATATTTTCCAGGATGAACCTTACACTTATATAGATCCTAAATCGGGGGTTCCATGGTCTCCTCAAAATTTTGAAGGAGACTTTCTTGGTCCATTGACTCTAAGACGGGCTCTGGAAAAATCCCGCAATGTCGTAACAGCACAAATTGCAGAACGGGTTACCCCGGAAAAAATTCTTGAAACATGCCGGCGTTTCGGTATTACATCGGACTTGAAACCTTATATGTCAATCTCCCTGGGAGCGTTCGAAGTAAAACTGAGTGAAATGGTGGCGGCTTACACAGTTTTTCCGAATATGGGAACCCGGGTTAAACCCTATCTTATAAAAAAAATTACGGATAATAATAATCATATCCTGGAAGAAAATTTCCCTGACCGTAAGCAAGTGCTGGAAAAAGAAACTGCCTTTGTAATGAATTATATGCTCCAGGGAGTAATAAAAAATGGAACTGCCGCAAATGCCCGTTTCCTGAATGCTCCGATGGGAGGGAAAACAGGTACGACAAACGATTATACGAATGCATGGTTTATCGGTTTTACACCATCAATTACAGTGGGCGTATGGGTAGGATATGATGAACCGAGAAAATTAGGATATGATGAAACAGGGGCAAGAATTGCTCTTCCGATTTTTATTCATTTTATGAAAAATTACCTTTCCTTTTATCCCGAGACTCACTCTTTTTCAATTCCATCCGGTATGGTGTGGGTAGAGATCGATAAATTTACAGGAAAACTGGCAACGCCGGATTGTCTACACCATTTCAGGGAGGTATTCATCATGGGTACGGAACCACATGAATATTGCACTCCTGAAGAACACCGTTTAATTAAAAATTATTCGGAATATGATCCATCCGAAAGGGATGCCAATAATACCGAAGAAAATGAGGGCATCCCTGATGAACCGGGTGAAACTTAATCGATTTCGTCATCCTGGGGAGGATTAACAACATCCTTATCTGTCTTTACCAGGAAATAGGCAAGTAATATTTTATCCGCTTGTTTGACTTTTATCCGAAAATATTCCTGACTCTTTAAAAATCCCTTGGTTACCTGCATTTTAAATTTTCTCTTCCCGGCATTAAAGGGTTTCACAATTGCAAGCTCTTCAAAAAGTACTTCTTTATTCTGGTTGTGTACAATAAAATAAGGAATACCTTCTTTATCTGTGATGGTAATCCAATAAGTCCCCGCATTATATTCTTTGTCTGCATGGATAAACGGTTTTGCTATCACGATATTACCGATCGACGTTTCGGGTTTTTTTTCCTGGGTTTGTTCCTCAGTCTGTCCCATAACAAGTGATGTACTAAATAAAAGCATAACAATTATCGATATTGTCATAAAAACATTTTTCATCCAAATACCTCCAATATATCAGTATATCAGGATTAATCCCGATCATTATAAATGAAAGATAATGGAAAAGCAAGGGTTTTGGATTTTTTTGAATAATTGGGAACTATTCTTTTAAGGTAAAATTTATTAAACAGATCACGAGATTAGTTTTTTTGGGAGGGCTGAAAAACGAACACTTCTTTACCGGAAAACACAATGGCAAGCTTTTTTATATGTTTGACTCCTCTTTGAACTAACTCGGTTTCATACTTTTTTTCTTCTATCTGCTTAAATGCATCCCGTGTTGCAATGTCAACCGTCTCATTCCTTCGCTTATTTACGGATTTGAATTCGATGACATATCCGGGAGAATCCAAATCTTTAGGAATAATCGATATATCATATCTCCCATATCCGGACTCGCGGTTGGATTTAATCTCATGAGTATTGGATATCCAGATCAACAATCCTGCTACAAAAGCATGATAAACCTTTTCAGGCTCATTGCTAAAATCATGAAAGCTGAATACAGCGGTAACAACATCTTGCAATAATTGTTCAAAAAGCATTATATCGCCATCGATTAACGCTTTTAGCATAATTTCCAATTTTTCGTTTTCAATTTTAGTAGAAAAATAACGGTCTATAATACCGGCATAAGATGCTCTTACTTCTTTATTAGGAATCGAAAGCGAATAATATACTTTCCCGGAAAGGTCGTCCAGTCTCCGCGAGGTCTGCTTAAGATATCCGCCCATTAACAGGAAACTCCATAGCAAATCCTCTCGAATAGGGACTTCTTTTAATATAATATTTTCATCGATGGCTTTTTCAATGGATTCGCCGCGAATCAGTTGCTCTAATTCCTTTTTTAGTTCTATACCACCTTTGGAAAGTAATAAATCCACAATCTTATTATCGGAAGTGTTAATCCAATACGGAGCGAATTGTTTTTCTTCATTGTTCAGATAGTTTATAATGGACCAGGGGTTATAAATTACTTTATCTCCAAATACATATCCATTGTACCAGGATTGAACTGCCCCAAGCATTTCGACAGCATGAAAATCCCGGAGCATCACTTTCACTTCCTCTTCAGTAAAACCAAAATGTTCATTGAATTTTTTTGAAAGCAATGTATAAATACCCAGATTATTAAGTCCGGAGAAAATGGATTCTTTAGCTACCCGCATTATACCTGTTAAAACTCCCTTTTCAAGGTATTTATCCGTATCTTTTAATCCTCCGCCCAGGAAATTTCGCATAAAATTTAAAACTTCATCGATATAATTGTTATTAAATCCGGCGTGAATCGGAGTATCATATTCATCGATCAAAATTACTGCCCGTTTATTATAAAACCTGCTTAAGAAGAAGAGGAGTTTACCCAGGCTATTCTCATAGCTCACATCATCTCCTTCAAGGTTTATAATCTTTTTAAAATACTCGCGTTCATGCGGTAACAGGACTTGACTGTCAAGCAGATAATAATGTCTGGCATACTCATCCTGAATAAGATTTTTTAATTTAAGTTTACAGGAATCCCAATCGGTATCCTTGATTACACGAAAGGAAAGAAATATGACGGGATGCTTTCCCATTTTGTCTATGTATTCGGATCCGGCGTTTTTAATTGCAAGAGAATCAAACAAGGGTTTATAGGAATCAGAATTACGGGTGCCAGCGGGTTTTGAACTGGATGATGAATCAGGACCCCATGGGACAGTGCAACAATCATAGAAGTATGCGAGCATTGAAAGGTTAAGGGTTTTCCCAAAACGACGAGGTCGTGGAAGAAGCAAAATTTTATCCCCGCTGTCGATTATTTCCTTGATGAACAGGGTTTTATCTACATAATAATAACCACCTGTTATAACATCTTTGAAATCCGAAATTCCAACGGGTAATTTTTTCACTTTCATTTCCTTCACCGGTATGGATTATAGCACATAAAAAATTCATTATCAACACATATAAAAAGGGGTATACACCTGTTTTTTTGAATAAATTTAAATAGTTTTATTTAAAAATATCTCTTTACCTGCATTGAGATATTTGATCAAAGCTGTCTTTACTTCCTGTCTTTTTGTTTATTAATGGATTTTTTGTAAAGAAAAATAGTCGGCAAATTCGACAAAGGAATCGACGTGATCTCCTTTGCTAAGAATATGATGATTCCCTAATGGGGATTTATAGAAATAATCATAACCGCCTGCAATTTTTAACTTTACCTGGGTCCGACACAAATTGGGGGATTCTTCGAGTGGTGTTCCTTCTCCTGATACTACATAATAATTATCGAGAGAATCTCCGTTTATCTTAGATAAAGTCATTATGCTGCGCTGGAATTCTCCTGAAATTCCTATACCGATACCGGATTCAAAATGTGTTTTATATCCGAAAGATTGGACAATATTCATGGGCACTGTACAATGAGCAAAGATTATACCATCGGAAGTAATTTGAGAAGGATTGGCCATAAAAGAGGGTTCATGTGTTATAAGAGTGTTGATTATCATGGTAAATAATGCAGGAATATCGCCTTCACAACCGGCAGGAAAACCTTCATCATTTAGCCGGGAAAGTGCAAGACAACCGGTATTGTTAAGAGGTTTAAGGAGATCGAAACAACGCAATGTAAGGGCGGATAAATTATATCGAGCTGCAACTTTTTTCAGAGATAAATATATTTGTATGGCTCCGGTAATATCTGTATCATCGGGCCCATCAATATACCGGGGAGAAGGGAATATGGAACGGGTTTCATCTATTATAGCCGGAGAAAACTCACCTATATTGGATATGACCTCTTCCAATGGAATATCAACAATAGTAACTCCCCATTTCTGTTTTACTTTTTCATAATCTACATCACTGGATATCAACCAATCGGAGGGTTTCCCGATAACACCGATTTTCATTTTACTTAACGTAAATGCTATTTTTATATGACGGGCTCTTTTTTGTATTTTTTCAATAATCGTTTCCATTGGCCCATGAAGCAACAGGGAATTGTGAATTCCATTCCTTTTAATCCAATACAATATCTCAAGGGAAGCAGGGAGGGAATTATGGGTATTGGTGGCTAATAAAGTAATGGGTTTTCCTGTATTTATTAATTGGGGAAAAATCGCTTTAAAACGGTGTTCGGTTCCCCCTGTTTGAATAAGTACAATGGGAAAATCCACCTGATTGATTTCTGAAATAGTGATCTCCTTTATTTCGAAGACACGCGTTAACGGTTCAAGTATCGCATTGGATTCCGGGAATAGTTGATGGGGGTCATGTACTTCGGATGCAAGAGGAATGATACCTATTTTCATTTTTTACTCCTGTATACCTTTAGTTTACTTTTTTCCAGTGCCGGCAAGCACTATGATTTCATTGGTAATCATACCATATCGGGGAAAAGAAAAAAAGCGGCAATAGGATATTTACGGGTTTTAAAGGGTGATATGGAAAAAAAGTGTTTTTCTGATCGCTTGCCCCCTCTTGAACGGGAAAGAATGAACAGGTATAATATGTGCTGCAAATAGGAGGAATTTGTTATGAACAAAAAATGGAGCCCCATTATTTTATTTTTAATTGGTATTTTTGCAAGTATGATACCGGTTCATTCAGAGGAATGGCGTACACCGGAAATTATTAAAATGGAAAATGAATTCAATGAACTGGCTGCCCAGGTGAAAACCCTGGAAATCTATGACCCTGAAAAATTCCCGGATTTTCAGCAACTGGAAAAACTCAACCAATTGGTGGAACAACTGGAATTTAATAAACGCAAATTCGATTTATTAATCAAACAATATAATATCCTGGAAGATCAGTTATTTCCGGCAATTCTTTCTTATTATAAATCGCATGGGGGAAAGCAAAACGAAATCATTGCGTTGCTAACCCACTATACAGGTTCGGAAGAGAATAGTATTTTTAAGCTGCAAGAACAAATAAACACAATCGCTTTATTAAATGAACGGCTCGAAAAACGCATTGAATTCATCCAGGTTACGGCAAGAGATAAAGCGATGGCGGATGAATTCAAAGAAAAAATGGCAATGGGAAAACAAATCCTGGAAATCTCCCGGCAAATCGTTCAATTGGAAGAAGAAAAAAAGAACTTGCTGGTGAAAAAAGAGGATGAAGAAAAAAAATTCAATTCACTTAGTGAAAAAGAAGCAAAACAAACCAAAAAAATCCAGGAAAAGAAATTGGAAATACAGAATTTGCAGGATAAAATCGAGACAACCAATGACCTGGTTTTGAAACTGGCGAATCAGACTTCGGCACAGGTTAGAGAAATCCGGTTAAATGGGCTTGAAATTCCCCGGCTGAATGCAACGAAAACGTTTAAATACTTATCCGACACCGCTATAAAAACATATACGGCACAGGTCGACGATATTCAAAAAGAAATCGCATCCTTGAAACAACAGAAAAAAGAAGAAATTATCGAGAAATTAATCAAAGCGGCAATCGTGATTTCCATTGCTATCATAATATGCTTTCTCATCATCCGTATCGCCCGCATGATTGGGAAACGTATTGTTAAACGGGTAGAGAGCAGCGATAAACTGGATATCCACAGTAAACAGCGTTATCATACTTTATCTGCGGTTATTCTCTCTTTTGTTAAGGTGGTTGTATGGGTTGTAGCAACCATCTGGGTACTGGGAGAACTTAATATCAATGTGGGCCCTATACTGGTGGCAGCAGGCGGCGTTTCACTGGCTATCGGCTTTGGTGCTCAATCACTGGTTAAGGACGTAGTGAGCGGTTTCTTTATTCTTATGGAGAAGCAATTTGCGCTTGGCGATTTCGTTATTATTAACGATGCTTCCGGTTATATTGAAGCGATTTCCCTTCGTACCATTAAAATGAGAACCCTGGACGGTTCACTGCATATTATTCATAATGGCAGCATCAATAAGGTTGCAAACCAGACTTATGAATGGTCCCGTGCTGTTGTAAATATTAGGGTTGGGATTAACGAAGAACCGGCAAAGGTCTTAAGAGTACTCCAGGGAGTATGTGAAAGCTTTAATAATGATGAGGAATGGAAACCCAAATTAATCGATAAACCCTTTCCACAAGGAATTATTAGCCTGGGTGAAAACTCTTCGGATTTCAGGATATTGGCCAAAACAATCCCGGATTTGCAATGGGCGGTTGAACGCGAAATACGGATCAGAGTCCGAAATGCGCTAACCCAAAATGCGATTGAAACTCCATCTCAATTTATAACTGTAATCGATCGAAAACCAATTCAATCGTAATACATTCTTAAATTATTCCCCGAATTCCATATAAAATAAGGCTGCTTTAAGCAGCCTTATTATTTATTTTTAAATTTATTATTCGGATTTTACTATAAAAAATAGATGAAATTAAAAACCGCCCCTGTATGCAGCTTCTTCCGGATCTTTACCGGTCCAGATGATTTTGCAATAATATAATGTCCATAAATTTTCCCAGCACGCTTTGTGTCCGGCCATAATTTCACTCTGTGCTTCTTTGGAAAGAAGTTCCAGATTTGTAATGGTTTCTTTGTTTAAGGTTAATTTTTTTAAATTTTCCTGATGTTTCATATTGCCTCCGATTTTACACCTTTAAATACGATTTATTATGTATTTTGTTCTCCTTCTTAATATTATAAAAAATTTCCAAAATGCGATATCATTTTATCAAAGATTCTACTTAAAATCAAATTTATTTTTCGTTTCCCTTTAAAGGTTAAATCATATTTAATACAAGAAAAGATGGATTATTTTGCAAAAATAAAACCCAAAAGGATTTGATTTTGGCCTATTAGAGAGAATGGAGGGAATGGATAAAAAATGGAAAATTTATCATGGTAATTTGGAGGGTTATAAGGTATAATATGGCTTATTTTTAATATGAATTAACGCAACCTAACGACGACTTTAAGGAGCGCTATGGAACGTTATACAAAAAACCCAATCATCAGCCGGACACAAATCCCGGATATTCCCCCACACCTGGTAGATGTTACATCTGTATTCAATCCGGGTGCTGTTCGATTTAAAGACAAGATTCTTTTAATACTTCGCGTCCAGAACCGCGGAAGGGAAACTTTTTTCCTTATGGCGGAAAGTCATGATGGTATCCATTTTTCAATTGCTAAAGAACCGGTTCGGTTCAATGGAATCGAAAACCTGAACAAAACGGTTTATCATTGCTATGATGCACGTATCACCGAATTGGAAGGAACTTACTATATCATGTTCGCAATGGATATGGATGAAGGATGCCACATCGGTTTGTCACGGACAGAAGATTTCAAAACATTTGAATTCATGGGAATCACAACTGCGGAAGATAGCCGGAATGGTGTTTTATTCCCTGAAAAAATCAACGGGAAATACATGCGCCTGGATCGACCGAACCGGGTGGCAATATCGGATGGTCCCACTACAGGAAATGCGATCGTTCTTTCGGAATCGGAAGACCTGCTGCATTGGCAACAAATAAAACAGGTTATTACCGGGAGATTTCACTACTGGGATGAGCTCATCGGAGCAGGCCCTCCACCAATTAAAACCAAAAAGGGATGGCTTCAAATTTACCACGGAGTAGCCACTCACCTATCAACGATTTTCATTTACCAGGCAGGTGTTATGCTGCTGGACCTTGAAAATCCCGCAACTGTAATTGGCCGGTCACACCAGAATATCCTGGAACCACGGGAATTGTATGAATTGACGGGTCAGGTTCCCAATGTCGTCTTCCCTAGTGGCGCTGTGGTTGAGAAACTCGATTCGAATGGTTTTGCAGAACCGGATAGCAACGTTTACATCTATTACGGTGCAGCGGATACATCCGTTTGCATGGCCAGCGTTACAGTGGAACAATTGACGAAATGGGCGCTGAATAACTAGAAAATGGTGGAGTGAAGGGATGAAAAGAATAAAAATCATTACGCTGATGTTCCTGTTCTCGATACTTTTGTTTGCCTTTCAAGGAGTATTGGGGTTTGGAGAAGAAGAACCGCTAAAGGGGTTGGATGAACCGAAGATACCTTTTGCCCCAAAGAAATACATTTGCTACAGAACCGATTCTGTACTTGAAATCAATGGAAAACTGGATGAAAAAAGCTGGAAAGAGGCCCAATGGACCGATTATTTCCAGGATATCGAAGGCAGTTCCAAACCTGCTCCAAGATATAAAACTCATATAAAGATGCTGTGGGATGACAATTATCTCTATATTGGGGCGGAACTGGAAGAGCCGCACGTGTGGGCGACATTGACGGAAGAGGATTCGATTATTTTCAGAGATAATGATTTTGAGATTTTCATCGATAAGGATGGAAATACTCACAATTACTTTGAAATGGAGTTCAATGCATTCGGGACAATATGGGACCTTTTCCTGGATAAGCCTTACCGTGATAACGGGAATCCACTTTATTACTGGAATATGGTGGGTATTAAAAAAGCGGTATTTGTTGATGGAACGATTAATAACAGCCTGGATAAGGATAAAGGATGGACACTGGAATTAGCGTTACCCTGGGCAGTATTGCAATCCCGTAACCCTGACTGGAAACCACCTGTAAATGGGGAGCAATGGCGAATGAATTTTTCCCGTGTGGAATGGAAAACTCATTTTTCCAATAACGCCTATATAAAAGACACGGATCCCAAAACAGGGACCATTTTACCCGAGAATAACTGGGTATGGTCTCCGCAGGGATTAATCCAGATGCATTACCCCGAGATGTGGGGATTTGTTCAGTTTTCCGCCATTAATGCAGGACAGGGAACGGGTACATTTACGGAAAATGAAGAAGAACAGATTAAATGGTTTTTGCGACGGGTATATTATAGAGAGCGGAATTTTTACGAAAAGAACAATCATTACACAGAAAATCAGGAAGAGTTGGGAATAAAGGAACTCAAGGAAACAGAATGGGTTTCTTCACTGGTCATCAAGTGTACATGGAATGATTTTGAAGCAAGATGTACGGATAAAGCAGGGAAAGCGTATTGGTTCATCCGTTCGGATGGAAAAACCTATAAACAAACGAAAGATAGATAAACGTTTTGGGGAGTGCAGACCGCCTTTTACAAAAGGGGGTTTGCCCGCCGGAGGCAGAAATCCATTTTTTTTGCCAATGGACAGAAAAGCAACCCCTTTTTCTCAATTGGCATCTGCCCGAAAAATTTTTTATTTCAATTCTTCTGAGAATAATATTACAATGCCAGTATGCTTTCCAGTTGATTCAGAGCTTTCTGGTACCTGTCTTTCGGCATCCTGGTAAGATTAATCAATTTCCATTTCACTGCCGGTAGTTTTTCAATTCCTTCAATTCCAAGTAAATGCCAATCCGGCTCTCTCTTCTTTATGGATAAAAGGAATTCCTTCTCTTCCAGTGTAAGAGCTTTTTTAATTTTAAAAATCAATTGTTCTCTGATTGCAGCTAATTCATCAAAAGCCACAGGAATATTGGTCATCCCCTGAAATTCATTATCAAAGATGTGCTTTATGTCAACCTTATTTGGATTCAAAAGTTCATGAATAGGCCTGTTGTGACTGATAAGATAGACGATGAATGCTTTACGAATAGGTTCAATCAGTCCTTCATTCTCAAATAGAAGTTTAATGTCAAATAAATCTCTCGGATGTTGCCTATCAAGCGCAGCACAAATTTTGCCACCATAAAGGTCTGCCAAAGAAAGCATTTGAACCATCATTGACATTTCAAAGTTTTTTTCAGCGATTGGCGTCAGTTTTCTTGTTTCACAGGGAAAGACCGTTCCCCTTATAATTAAATTGGGCTCAATTTTTACAGATGCGTCATCCAGTTGCAGAATAATCCCATTCCAAAAATTGGAGTCTGATAATTTCCTGGGAAAGACTTTTATTCTCCTGAAGTTTCGACTCACCATTTCAGATATTTGTTTCAGCGAGTTATCAATATGCTCGATCGTCGTCTCTCTGCTTTCGATAGGAAGATATGTTAAGTCTATATCAATAGATAGCCGGGGTAAATCTCGGAGGAAAAAATTTATTGCGCTACCCCCTTTTAACGCAAAACAATCGCATTTCATTACAAAGGGCAGAGCGCGAAGCATCA
>JAKAGC010000784.1 GCA_021817755.1 Acidobacteriota bacterium
CCGTAGCCTTACCGGAATCAATTTCCACTTCGGTAGGTTCGATGGTCCCAAGACTGGCGCTGAATAATACTTTAATACGGTCATGAAGAGGCGTTCCATCGGAATTGAATCCCATTACAGTAATAATCGCCCGTTCACCTCCGGTTCCAAGGCTATTCTTATCGGATGATATCACAATAATAGCTCCTTCCCCGGCATAAATCGGTACTACTTTACAGCCGCTTGAGCTTACCCAAAAAACGATTATAAGAATGAGTATAATAAAAAGTTTTAAATGTTTCATTTTTTTAACCGGATGTTTTCTTCTGTTCCCGATTCGACGGGAGAAAGGTCCTCTTCGGTAATATCAGGCATACGAATTATAAACGGGGTAACACGAAGGATGATATCGGTTTGTCCAATTTGTTTTCGATTGGATGAGAAAATACTCCCAAGGATTGGGAGTCGCATTAATCCTGGAAAACCTTTTTTTGAACTACTTTCGGAATCTCTTAAGAGTCCCGCCATAATACCCGTTTCTCCATCTTTTAAACGGATACGTGTTTTAACGGAGCGATTCCCAATAGTGGGAGGTAGAGTAGATGTACCTGCACTGGTAATAAAGGAGAGTTTAAAATCCAGATCGAGACTGATTTCACCATTATGATGAACCTGTGGTGTTATAGTGATTTCAATACCTACCTCCTGTAAATCATAGGAAGTAATTGGTTGTTGGTCCAGCCCACCGGTGGAATAAGGGACAAAACTGGTTTTAGGATAAGGAACTTTATCACCCAATTTAATCTGGATTTTTTCGCCATCTTCACCTCTAAACTGGGGACGTGCGATTACTTTAGAATCGCTGTCACTCTCGAGTAATTTATAAACCACCGAAGGGACTGTGAATCGAAAATCGGAACTGTCGAGGTAGTAAAACCGGTTACCTGGAATTCCGGTGCTATCAGGGCTGACCAGAGATTGCCCTACCTGGTATTGACTGAACTCGACACCATATTCCGAGAGTTTATCTTTATTCACTTCCATGATATCTACTTTTACCAGGACTTCAGCTTTTCGTTTATCATAAAAACCGATTAATTTTTCAACAAGTGCGACTTTCTCGGGGGTATCTCTGATAGTAATCATATTATTAATAGGATCAGGTATCAGATTGGTGACTTTTGCGATTTTACCAATTATTTTGGCGCAATCATCGGCTTTCATATTGGACAGGTAATAATTTTTAATAATCTGTCGTTCATAACTTTTTCGCTTAGCGGGTGTATCCGGGATAATGATTAGAGTTGATGGGTCCAACAATTCATAGTAGAGATTATTAAGCATACAAAGACGATCCAGGGCTTGGGTGAATGTAATATTTTTGAGAGAAATAGCCATTTTGGTATTTTTGAAACCTGAATCGAAAATAATATTTATATCCGAGATTTTACCAAGGGAGTTAAAGATTTCGCTTAGATCAACTTTTTTGGAGAATTCCAGGTTTAATTTTTCTTCGTCTGCTTTTTTAAGGAGTCGTCTTTCCATGGATGTCTTGGTTTTGATCTTTTGGAGCCACGTTTTTTCTTCTTTTGGGGCTCCCGGGGAAGCCAATCTCATAAGAGTCTTCTTTTCTGCCAAAATAATATTGTTAGAGGGATTATATTCGAGTGCTTTGTTAATTTCAATTATAGCCAGGGGGTAGTTCTGTTGTTGTTTAAATTCAAGGGCTTTTCGATAGAAAAAGTTTGATGCTTCTGTAACGGCTTCCATTAATCGGAGTCGAAATCTGGGTTCTTTTGGGTTTTTCCGCACTGCTTCCATATAAAAGCGAATCGCTTCGGTATATTTTTCTTCATTTTTAAGGGATTCTGCTTTTCGAAAGCTGGCTCTACCTGTTGCACATCCGGAAATAAGGATAAGTGAATAAATAAAAAATAACAGGGAAATGAATTGCACATATTTCCATTTTTTTCTCATTTTAAAATCCTTGCACATAGTTCTCTATATATTATATTACCATAAAAAATATTGTAAATTAATTATCAATATAAGTCAATCAATCCAATTACTAAAAGTTTTAAGGTGGGTGGGGGGGGCATGCTGCCCCTCCCTTTAATTGCTGCCCCACCCTCTAAATGCTATTCAACTTATATTAAATTAGATAAAAGTTTCGGGGAGTGCAGAACCCCGCGGGTATGCAATACCCTTTTCAAAAATGGTTCTGCACTCCAGAGGCATCATTCCGAAACAATCGAAACATTCAACATATTCAGGAGCAACGTGCCATCTGCTTTGATTTTTTCATACAGACGACGGCCTGTTAGTAAGATTATGTCTTCAGTTTCGAGTCTTAGTGTTGTCATATCGATTCCAGTTACTTCCCTCATATAGGATGCCGCATGAACTGCATCCCGTAAATCATAGAAGTAATCTAACACACTTGTGCAATTGGAAGTCGTTACACAGGCTCTAGATCGAATACTTGATAATGCCGTAATGGCTTTTCTTATATTGCGTGAATCTTTCCCCGGTGCTTCCAGTCCTTCCAGTTCGGCTACTAGTTTATCCAACCGGGACAAGACTGTTTCCGTTACATCGAAAGAAAGTTCTGCTCCTTCCAGTTTCGATTCGTTCTCATACAGTTCTGTTTTAATCGTATAGGAATCAACTTTATCCGGTAGTTT
>JAKAGC010000785.1 GCA_021817755.1 Acidobacteriota bacterium
GGCTTAATCCATCATTTCGTATTCTGGTGGCAGGCGAGGCTGCTGCATTTGTTGAAAAATATGAAAATGTAACGTGTATGCCTTCTTATGATAGACTAGATGATATTTATTCTATTTCGAAAATTGCCATATGCCCGCTTTTAGGAGGTACTGGGATGAAAATAAAGATGGTGGAAGCACTCTCTTTTGGATTACCGGTTGTAACCACTTCCAAAGGTGTGACAGGTTTTCCCCAGAAAACAGATAATGGGTGTATTGTAACTGATAATCCTGAGGAATTCGCGAACATGATTCATCTATTATTGAATGATATACACTCGTATGAGCTCTACAGTAAAAAATCAACAGATTATTTCGATAGGAATTTTGAAAAATCTATCATATATAAACGACTCGATGCAATTTTCAAGGACCAAGCATAATGAAAATTCTTTTTGATCATCAGGTATTTACCTGCCAATCCTACGGCGGAGTCTCCCGCATATTCAATGAACTTATTCAAAATCTTATTCCCAAAGATGAAGCTGAATTGTCAATATTTGCAGGGCTTCATATCAGCAATTTTCCCCTGGATGAATTGAAAAAGCAAGTTTCTTATTATTGGGGAAACCGTTTCTTTCGTTTTCCTTATGACCGTATCATTCTTAAAAAGATTAACAATGTTCTGTTTAAATATATAATGAGAGCTTCTGATACACAATCGGGGAAAAAAGATAATCGTGTACCTGATATCTATCATCCCTCCGGGTATTCACCTGTGGTGTACAACTGGAAAAAGAGTCCTCTTGTTCTTACTATTAATGATATGATTCCAGAGCTTTTTCCCGGGAATTTTAAAGATATAAAAATACGGTTGGAAAACAAACGAAAATGTATTGAACGTGCCGATCATATTATCGCAATTTCCTATACAACAAAAAACGATTTAATGAAGTTTTATCCCGTAGATGAAAAAAAAATTAGTGTCATTTATCCCGGAGCTTTGACTCAGAATGTTGAACGATATGATTGCAAACCCTATGAACATGAGAAACCATATATCCTTTATGTTGGTACACGGAAACAGGGTTATAAAAATTTTGAAGGATTGCTCGCTGCATATGCAGGGACAAAACATATAAAGGATGATTACGATGTGATTTGTTTCGGAGGGCCTGATTTTAACCGTGATGAACGCGATGTCATGAGTATGCTTAACGTGCTCGATAATGTTTATTATGCAGAAGGCAATGATTTGCAATTGGCTCGTTTGTATGCAGGTGCATCACTTTTTATTTATCCTTCGTTATATGAAGGGTTCGGGCTTCCTCCCTTGGAAGCTATGGCGCTCGGATGTCCCGTGGTTTCAGGTCGGGTTTCAGTGATGCCTGAGGTACTCGGTGATGCTGTGGCCTGGTGTGAGCAACATTCTCCTCAATCTATTGCAACAGCCATGGAAGAAGTCCTTATTGATGAACAACGTAGACAGGAATTGATTGAAAAAGGAAAAGAACAGGTAAAAAAATATTCCTGGTCTCAAATGGCAGAAGAGACTTATGCGGTTTACCGTCAAATTACTGGGATTGAGTAACAAATGAAAAAAATTGCCATTGTCATACCTACTTATAATCGAAAAGAAGCATTGCTTAGATTGCTGGACTGTCTGAAGATACAGGTTAATACCTTTCAGAATATGGAGTTTCGAATTATAGTAGTGGTGGATGGCTCAACAGATGGAACATTGGAAGCCATTCGAACTTTTTCATTTCCTGTCGAGATAATCCAGGGGGATGGTTCCTGGTGGTGGTCTCGCTCTGTCAATGAAGGATGCCGAAAAGCATTGGGAAATAATGTAACTGGTATTTTATTATTAAATGACGATACGCGGCCTGCATCCGATTATTTGATCCAACTGGCCGAAGCTATAGAAACAAAACCCGGGGCCATTATCGGTTCCCTCAATATTACAGATGAGGCAACACCCAAATTCTTTTTTTCCGGTGTTCCTCGTATGCAGTGGGTAAACGGGAAACCCGAACGTTATCATCCATTTTTAAGCCCTTATCAAGAGGAGATTTCGGGCATGCACGAATCGATTATACTGACTGGAAGAGGTATGTATATTCCTTCGGAAGTGTTTGAGGGGAATCGATTATTCGATGAGAAAAAATTTCCCCAGTATAAAGCCGATTACGATTTTGTACTGCGAGCCGTTAAACGGCATGTCCCCTGTTACATATCCTGGGACATGAAGGTATATGTAAATGCCGGGTCTACCGGGAAAGGAGCTACATTTACCCGTCAGGGAGTCGCTTCGTTTCTTTCATCTTGCTTTAATAAATATTCCAGGACCGGGTTTTCCCGGAATCTTGTTTATTATTGGCGTCATTATCCCCGGAAAGTCTTCTTTCTTTTTCCCATAACGGCTGTTATTGTTTTTGCAAGACAGATTTGTTTATTTTATAAATCACTCAAATATCCCAAAGTATCTTAAATTTTTTATTCATATTCATTCTATATAAGGAAAGCCAATGCTTTTTAATTTAAAACGAAAACACGATAAGCGATTTATGGTAATTGGTATCGATGGGGTTCCTTTTGAACTTTTAGACCGTTTTGCTAAAGAGGGTATCATGCCCAATGTGGCTAAGTTGAAAGAAAAGTATCGGTTTATTCC
>JAKAGC010000786.1 GCA_021817755.1 Acidobacteriota bacterium
GTTGTGAGTATGGCGCGGCCTTTATTTGCCTTTATCGCTTTCAGGGAAAACAAAAATCCTTCTTTTAATTCGAACCAATAACGATTCAATTTTATTTCTCCAGAAATTTCGGGGAATTGGGAGAATCATTTTCGATTCTTCCGTCTCTTAGCCTTATTATACGCGCTGCATGCTCGGCGATGTACTCTTCATGGGTGACCAGGATGATGGTATTGCCTTGTCTGAAGATATCGGCGAATAGATTCATAATATCTTCGCCGGTTTTGGAGTCCAGGTTTCCCGTCGGTTCATCCGCCAATATAATTGTAGGATTTGTAACCAGTGCGCGAGCGATAGCTACGCGCTGCCGTTGACCTCCCGAAAGTTCGTTCGGTTTATGATGCATTCGGTCTTCCAATCCTACTTTTACCAGGGCTTCTCTGGCCATGGCTTTTCGTTGGGAAGAGGGCAACCCTGCATATATTAACGGAAGTTCCACGTTATGGAGTGCATCTGCACGAGCCAGTAAGTTAAATGTCTGGAATACGAACCCGATTTCATGGTTTCGTACTTCTGCCAGAGCATTATCGCTCATAGTACTGACCAGGTTATCACGTAAAATATAATCTCCGGATGTTGGAGTATCGAGACATCCGATAATATTCATTAATGTTGATTTACCTGAACCTGACGGCCCCATAATGGCTACATATTCATTTTTTTCTATTGATATCGATACGTCATTAAGGGCATGAACGATTTCAGTACCTACTATGTAATCTCGTTTTATATTTTCCAGGGTAATAATGCTCATGTTAATTTACCCGTATCAATTACTGCCCGGTTTTTTTTCTGTCGGTTTTTCTTTGGGGATAAGTATTTTTGATCCGTCGCTTAGTTCTTTTGAAATCGCTTTATAGGGGCTGGAAATAACTTCATCGCCTTCTTTCAAACCTTCGAGAATTTCGATATATGAATCATCACTAATACCAGTCTTCACCGTTTTGGATTTGGCAACTTGACCCACAGCAATAAAAACGATTTCCTGGGGTTTATTATGAGCGCGGACTTTTTGAACCGCTTGAACCCCTTCTTCCCCATCGCCTCCCATATTGGGAGAGGGACCGCTTCCTTGCATACCCAGTGAACGGGCTGTAACACTAATAATGGGGACAGCCAGTACACCAGTTCTTGTATCTGTTTCGATGTCGGCATTACAGGACATACCCGGAAGCACATTTTCGCCGGCTTTATCGAGTGCTATTTTAATCTCGAAGTTTACATTAACATCTTGTGTTCCTTCTCCTTTGATTTTTGCACTGTTCCCAATTTGAGAAACCGTTCCGTTAAATTGCTTATTTTTAAAGGCATCGATTTCTATCCGGGAATGATCTCCGACTGAAACCAGTATTACGTCATTCTCATCCACTTCGACTGTGGCTTCCATCTTTGTCAGGTCTGAGACCGTCATAATATTGGTCCCCTGGGAAAAACCACTGCCCAATACTCTTTCTCCAAGCTTTACATTTAGTTGGGTAACCGTTCCCTGCATGGGAGAGTATATTGCGGTTTTTTTCAGGCTTTCATCCGATTCTTTCAAAGATGCTTCTGCCTGTGAAACCGCTGCCTGGAGCGAATCATATTGTGCAGATGCTGTTGATAAATCCGACTGGGCTTTATCTACTTGCTGTTGATTGTAGATTCCCGATTTGAATAATCTTGTAACACGTTCAAACTCGGTTTTTGCGTAATCCAGTTCAATTCGTTTGGTTTTTAAATTAGCCCTGGAAGAATTCAGGTTGGCTATGGCACGATCTTTTTGGGCAATATAGGTATCCGCTTTTATTTTAATAAGCAATTGTCCTTTTTCTACTGTGTCCCCTTCCTTGACCGGTAAATCTACTATTTCTCCGGTTACTTCCGGTGTAATAACTACTTTGTTAACCGGTTCGATCTTTCCTGTAGCGGTAACGATTTGGGTTATATTCCGTTTCGTTACTTTTTCTGTTTGTACGGATATTGATAGATCTTTCTTCCCACACAATGAGATCATTAATATAATGATAATAACGACCCCACCGATTATCCATTTAATTTTTTTCTTTCGTTTTGGCTTTTCGATATTATTCGGCATTCATTTTCTCCATAGCATTGTCTATAGATAATAATATACGGAAGAAATTTAATTTTGTTCAATTTTTAATAAAAATCACTCCATATGGAATAATATTCTGTACTAAATACCTGAATTTATTCTTTTAAAATTAAGAGTTTACTTGTGATTCTTTTAAGATTTCGCGACCCTAAGATATGCGTCAGAAAAGGTTAAGTCCCGTATTTAGCGAAGTTGGAACTTGATTTTATCCTCTTCTTTGGATATTATTATTAAATATAAATTTAAAGGAGAAAAATGCAATGATAAAGAAAATCGATCATATCTCTATCGCAGTTGAAAATCTGGAAGAAGAGATTAAACGTTACAGGGACATATTGGGTCTTGAATTTCACGGCTCCGAAACTGTTGCCGAGCAGAAAGTAAAGGTTGCCTTTTTTGAAGTTGGAGATGTTCATATCGAATTAACCGCTCCAACTGAAGAGGATTCCCCAGTTGGAAAGTTTTTGACAAAACGTGGCCCCGGTATCCATCATATCGCATATGAAACCGATG
>JAKAGC010000787.1 GCA_021817755.1 Acidobacteriota bacterium
CATGGAAATCGAAAATCTTATGGATTTTCATAAAGATTTAATTATATCCTACCGTGTTCGTGTTCCTAACTATGTGAAAAATGCAGGGAATTTTTTTGTTTTTCGCCCGTGTGTTCTTGGAAAAAAAGCCGAACCCCTGGAAAGTAATAAAAAAAAAACACCCCGTCGTTTTCCAATTGAATTGGAAAGCACATCTCTTCAGCGGGATGAATTTTCTATTGAAATACCTTTAGGATGGACCATTAGTGAAATTCCCCCGGGAGTGGATTTGAAATCAAGTTTCGCCTCTTACCATAGTAAAATTGTAAATAAGGAAAATATGCTTGTTTATGAACGTGAATACCGTATATTGGATCCCTTTTTATCTTCTAAGAAGTTTGATGAAGCCGTGAAATTTTTCCGTTGCATTAACACAGACGAACAACAAGCAGGTTTGATCGAAACAAAATAATCCAAAAAAAAGGGCGAGCAGTCATGCTCGCCCTTTATATAATGGTATTAACGCTTTTGTTTTACTTTTTTAATACCGGTAAAATTATATGGGAGGGATATTCTTTGGAATAGTAAATTGTTTGAGTGGCTTTCACATAATCCGTATCCATTTCATTATGGCCCCCCGTATTCAAGTTTCTTGAAAATAAAGGGAACAAGGCCGAAGAAATTTCAATTCGAATACGGTGTCCTTCCTGGAAAGTCATTCCTGTTTGCCATAAATCGATTGTAAACGCATATATTTTACCCGGTTCCAGCATTTCAGGAGTCTGAGTCGAATTCCTAAACCTGGCGCGTAACGTTCCGCGGTTCAATTGAAGTAACTCTCCTTTTTCGTCTTCATCCATGATAGAGACGAACCAATCCGTATCTTTTGCGCTAGATGAGGCATAAATAACCGCAGACATCGGACCCGCTACCGTAACCGCTTCTTTCAACGGTTCTGTTTTGAATACCAGGATATCGTTTCGAGTATCTGTAATCCGGTTATGGAATCCTTCCCGTTCTTTTTTTAATTCTTCTATGTCTCGCACTGCTTCTGATTCTTTTTTCTTTTCTTCTTCACTCTGATAGTAATAAAAAGGGCATGGAGTCGGATCTCCCGGATCATAAATATACCGGTCGAAAGGCTTTCCTTTCTCATTCGGTGTAACCGTTATGGTTCCGTCTCCTTTTGAGGTATTGGCGCCTTTTTTAGCAGATAAATAGTATTTAATTGGTTCTGTTTGTGGTAAAGGATAAGTGGAAGCCGCTTCCCATTTATTGGAAAACATCGTATAAACCTGGACTAGCGGTTCTTCTGTAATCTTATTGTCGATCCCTTTTAGCCAGTAATCAAACCACCGGAGATATAGGGATTGCAAATCCATAGCTGCATTTGAATCGAATTTTATCTCTCCCAGTGTCGCTGAGGATGTATCTGCATGCCCCCATGGTCCGATAATCAATTTAATGTTTTTGTTTTTGGATTTTTTCAATTCCATATAATTTAATTTAGTACCAATTCCATCGCCATCGAACCATCCCGATTGCAAGAAAACCGGTATATCCAGGTCTTTTAAACGGGACATGAAATTACTTTTATTCCAATAGCCTGTATTGACATTGTTTTGAATCCATTTACGCCAATATTCATTTGTTTTTCCGAAGATATCTTTATCCAGATCGATTACCGGTAATTTTTTTAGAATTTGCTCGTATTTGCGATTGGTAATATTCTGAATAGCTGAACCGGAAATTTCATTAGTCGCTTCCGTTTCAAGAATTTGAGCCCACCATGCAGCACCAAAAAGATAAAAGGAACCGTATTCATAGGGAATATTGTAAAAAGGATCCGGCGGTGCGACGTTCGGTATAATCGTTGTTAAATGAGGAGGCTTTTCCACAGCCGCCCATAATTGAACCCAACCACCATAGGAAGCACCAATCATTCCTACTTTACCATTGGACCATTCCTGTGTACCCAGCCATTCGATACTGTCATATCCATCTTGCGGTTCATTAATAAAGGGCTCCCATTTCCCTTCGGAAGCAAATCTTCCACGGCAATCCTGGATCGCTGCTACATATCCGCGCCTCGCATAATATTCCCCTTTTAATTCCATCATTTCTTTTTTATAAGGCGTTCGCATTAAAACAACCGGAAGCTTTCCTTCTGCATTACGAGGAAAGTAAATATCCGTGGATAATTTAACTCCATCTCTCATCGAAATCATTTCTGTTTTCTTTTCAAATTCATATTTTGGTTTCGACATTAATGGGTCTTCCGATCGCACTGATAGAAGCTCTTCGTATCCATCTCTCACAAATGCCGCATATTGGGTAGGAGAATTAAACATATCGATTTTATAATTATTATCTGTCCATACTTGAACAGCGACGCCTGCTATATCCATATCGAAACGCATAAACGTGATATCTTTTTCCTTAATTTTTCTAATATCTGTTCCCATGTATTCCACTTTAAAATCCACTATACGTAAAGGAACCAGGTATCGAGGAAAGGATTGTTTTCCTTTTTTTTGCATATCATACTGTTTAAGCATGATACTGTCAAAAGGCATACCAAAGGAGTCGTACAGGATATGGCCCGCAGTGAGCTGGGTACTGTACACTTGTCCTTCATTCAAATTTGTATAATCCGCTTTATCTCC
>JAKAGC010000788.1 GCA_021817755.1 Acidobacteriota bacterium
GTTCAAAATACGTGGGGAAAAGATTGATATGCTGCAAAAAATTACCGGGGAAATTGAAGATATTTTTCATCAAACCAGGGGACTTATCAATATTACCAATCCAATCAGTACTTCCAAAACCGATTTACAGGTGGAAATTAACCGTGATAAAGCCGCCATGTATGGAATATCCTTATCAGATATCGATCGTACAGTAAGAATGAGTATTGCCGGAATAACCATTTCCAAATACCGGGATAAAGATGGAGAAGAGTACAATATCACAGCCCGTACCGGTGAAGGAAAAAATCCCATATTAGATATTTTCGACAAAATCTATATTACCGATATACGAGGCACGCTCATTCCCCTAAGTCAATTGGCACAGATAAAATTAAAGCGCAGTCCAACAAAGATCAGCCATTTTAATCTTGAACGTAGTGTCACCTTAACTGCCGACGTATTACCGGGTTATTCCGTTAATAAGCTTACTGCTCAATTGATTAAACGTCTCGACAATTATCCAATGCCTCCCGGATACAGTGTTTATATCGGTGGTGAAAAACGAAGTCAAGACGAATCTTTCGGCGGCATGGGAAGTGCTGTAATCATTGCATTACTTGCTGTATTCGCAGTTCTTCTAATACAATTTAAATAATTTTCGCAACCTTTAATCATCTATTCGGCACTTCCACTAGCTATAATCGGTTCCATACTAGCCTTACTCATAACAGGAAATACCTTTTCATTTACAGCGTTTATCGGATTAACAAGTCTTGTCGGTATTGTCGTAAACAATTCTATTTTCCTTGTCGATTATGCCAATCAGATGAGAAAAGAAGGAATGAGTCTTATCGATGCGGTTAAAGAATCAGGAGAAACTCGTTTCCTGCCCATCATGTTAACGACATTAACCACAGTCGGTGGATTATTACCCCTGGCCTTACGAGGTGGAACCCTTTGGGCTCCAATGGGTTGGACGATAATCGGAGGGCTTTTAACGTCGACATTTTTAACACTTTTAGTAGTTCCCGTATTATATAAGATGTACACTAAAGAAGAATTGAATTCTATTTAAGCATTGGAGAAAGATTTCTATTATTAACAATTGCAAAATAAAAACCTTTTCAAACAATTGAACTCCTGGTTGATATTCCAAAGATCAGGAGTTCAATTTAAAAAAAACTTTGAAACTTATTCCTACATTTTTTATAATTACTATAATTCAATAGAAAATTAACCATCAAATTTTAAAGTTACAGGAGAGATAGATTTTTAAGTTGATAAACAATTCAAGGATAAATTAATGGATAATTACAACGACCCGGAAGCGTTATTATGCGAATTTAGAGTCATTAAAAAGTTGGAAATATTACCAAATTAATGTATAATATTCTATTCAATTTATCATAGGTGAAATGAGTAAACCCATGATTTTTAAAGCATCTTACCTTAAACTTAATAAGGAAGGGAGGCTGCGGGATATCGCAGAAAACCTTTATAACATTTATGAAAGTTGCGTTCTATGTCCAAGGAAATGCAGAGTAAACCGCAATAAGGGAGAGAAAGGAGTTTGCAGAGCAGGCGCAAGCGTAAAAATTAGTTCGGTTCATCCCCATTTCGGAGAAGAAAAACCACTTGTAGGTCGTAATGGATCAGGCACCATTTTTCTTACAAACTGCAATCTGTTGTGTGTTTACTGTCAGAATTGGGATATTTCCCACATTGGAGAAGGAAAAGAAATAAGCGATGAAGACCTTGCTTATGAAATGATCCGTTTACAGAAATTAAATTGCCATAATATTAATTTCGTCTCACCTACCCATTACTTACCGAATATTGTACGTGCCCTAATTTACGCCATCGAACTCGGTTTGACAATCCCTCTTGTATATAATACAGGTGGATATGAACGAGTAGAAATTATAAAAATGATTGAAGGTATTTTTGATATCTATCTCCCGGATTTTAAATATTGGGAGGGAAGGATGAGCTCCCTTTACTCCTGTGGAGCTGAAGATTACCCCGAAAGAGCAAAAAAAGCTATAAAAGAGATGCATCGTCAGGTAGGAGTCCTAAAATTGGATGAACGACATATCGCACAACGAGGATTGATGATTCGTCATCTGGTGCTACCCAATGATCTCGCAGGTACAAAAGAATTTGTGGAATTTGTATTCGATGAACTGGATCCCGGTACTTACGTCAATATCATGTCCCAATACCATCCCTCATATAAAGCCAATTCTTTTCCTGAATTATCAAGGAAACCCACTACCTCAGAATATACAAAGGCAATTCTCGCGGCACGCGATCACGGCCTATTCAATTTGGATTAAAGATTCCGGTTATTCTTTTTCTCCATCTTCGCGAATTGTTTTTGTAAGTCGAGTTGCCTTTTTAATTCTTGCCGGCACTCCGGGCATTTCCCGCCTTTACTTTTTACCCCAACTTCAGCTTTGTATTCATGACCCACATCACAAATCCACCAGACTACTTTTTCCGAATGAGGAGTCACCATGTCGGGTTTTAAATCCCCATTCTTTGTAGGATGCCATTCTTTTACAAGTTCCGGGAAAACCGCAAGTAAATTGTTTTCTTTGCTGGGTTTATGACCAGAGCAATACGGACAACCGATCCCTCGAACCCGGGCTTTAAAGATC
>JAKAGC010000789.1 GCA_021817755.1 Acidobacteriota bacterium
CGATGTCACCTTCTCTTCTTTCGCATCAAGCTCCATCCGAATGACTCGCATGGGTAATATACTATTTTGCACTCCGATTAAACTGTTATGATAATAATATAGCCCATCACACCCCTGGATAAACATTTTCTCGGAATATTTTAAAAGAGTGACATTTCGAGTGGTGGTATCGATAACTGCTAGAGCATCGGCACAGGCAACGAATAGTTTTTTTGTATAGGGAGAATAAGTAATTCCATTTGGGTAGATATGAGTGGAAAGGGACACATATAATTCGAGTTTATCGGAACCGGGTACAATTCGGTAAACAGCAGGTACATGGCTATCTGTGAAATAAGCCGTTCCATCATCTACCAATGCAACATCATTCAAAAAATGCTTCTCTTCCTTCGGAAGCATGTATTTTTTAATCAATTTCCCGGTGGTGAGATTGTATGTAAATACCCCCGAAGTACCGAATAACTCCTTTTCAAGATTGGCCCTGGGATACCCGAAATTGGTACAAACCCACAGAATACGCCGTTTGGAATCTACACGCATTCCGAGTGTGGGTAATATTCCATCCTGGCGTGACTGAACAAAATCGGAAGCATTGTGGTTGGCATCGACCTTGACTATTTTGAATTTGGATAATGAACTGAGAAAAAAAACATTATCCACCGGATCATAGGCTATTCCCTCGGGGATAAGGTCCTTTTCTTTTAAACTGAACGCCTCTATACTGTTTATCAGCGGCTTTTTCTTTTGAGCTACCTTCTCCATTAATTGGATAAACTCTTTTTCCTTCCTTAAATAATCAAAGGCTGTATCGGTTTCAATATCATAAAATAAATCCATATCGACAAGCCGGTTAAGGGATTTGTATACTTTTTCCGTTTGCCCGGTTAATGCATATCCCCGTGCCAACTCAAAGGAAAGTCCTTCATCTTCAGGTAGAACGGCATGCGCCATTTCAACCTGTTTTAAAAAACCGTTGTAATCCTTCTTATTGAAAAATTCATGGGCAACCCGGTAAAGCTCACCGACCTTTTGAACTTTTTCCGCACCGGTTGGTTCAGCCGAAAACAATACCATTTGCCCGAATATTAAAACCATAATAACTATTGATCCGATTATTTTTAAATACATGTTCGTTTCTCCATTTTTCTAATATTACCATATCCAAATATTAATTTCAAATATTTTAGAGCTTGCGAATGAGCTCCGTGTAATTGTTGATAAATGTTTCTTGTAATGGGTTCCGAGTATTCTGAATCAATCGAATTCCCACTTTTCCTGCATAGTAATCTTCGAGAACTCCCAGGTAAAAGAAGGGGATGGGAACGTGCGGCATTGTTCCCTGCATCTGTGCCTCTTCGCCCCGTATGCGCATTAAGAGGTCGTATGAACCGATTAATGAATTGAAGATAAAGGGTGAAAGCTTGATCCCTCGTCCCTTTTCTCCCATATACCCCCGTGTGACGTAATTATAAAAATTGAAGTTATTCTCCCGGATAAACCGTTTATATTCGGTGTATTTATCCATCATTTCACGGGGTGAAAGAGAATCTTGAAATGAAAAGAGGACGGGGATTTCATCGGGAAACTCGCCGATTATATTATTAAATGTGGCATCTTTGTAAACTCTACCGTTGGAAACAAAGGTTATTGGAGAATGCGGGATACCGATGAGTTCACGAATCAGCCCAGCATATGTAAGCAACATTATCTCCTCGTAATGGTTTTTGAACTCCTCCGGGATAATGGATATATCCAGATCGAATACTTCTGTTTTCATGGAACCGATAGGAAATTTCGCTGAAATTTCCCCGCATGATTCCAGGTATACATTTGTATTTACATAATTTTCAAACCGGATTTCCGAATAATCCCTGCTCTTCATAAATTCAACATAATCCTTGTAATGGATTGTTGTCGTTTGTAGTGCATTTACCTCAACTGAAGATTGGTTGGCTTCAGTCTCTATTTCATTTCTTTTCGTAAGTTCTCTTACCTGGTTTTCAATAATACCCACACTTGTACCATCGAAAACAAGGTGGTTAAACATCCATACCAGCTTGTAATAACAATGATCGATTTTTAAAATTGCCAGCCTGAATAATACATGATCGATCACAGTAATAGGTTGCCTTAAGGCACGGCTGATTATTGTGGCAATTTCATTTTTACAGGAAGGCCCATAAGAGGATATGTCAATGTAAGGGATACTGAGAGGTTCAACACCCATATATTCTTCTATCAAATGGCCCGTGTTATTTGGAATGATTACAGAGCGTAATAGCGGATGAATGTCTATAAGACGGTTTACCATGGATTCGATTTGATCTTTATGAACAGGAAACGTGAAATCATGTGAATAATAGATAAAATTGGCAGCGATGCTGTGATAAGGTGGTATCAAATGTACACTTTGAACAGGGGAAACTGGGTATGAAAGGGTTTTTTCACCCTGTTTTAGCTTTTCCGTATATGAATCGTTCGGCTTTAATTCCAGCAGTATATTTTTCCGGTCGGTATCTTCAACCGTTTCTTTTAATTGAAGGAAACCATTGAATTCCTTTTCATCGATTGTACCGGATGGGGGAATAATATCACCGGATGTTATGAATACGATAAAGTTGGGATAAGTAATTGCTTCACC
>JAKAGC010000790.1 GCA_021817755.1 Acidobacteriota bacterium
CTGGACCCCACCCGTTTGGTAACATATGCCGCCAATATTGGGAATGTCTATAAAGGCGTCAATTCAGTCGTAGATGTTCGAGGCTGGAATTATTATATTGGGAAGGGTGAAACGCTGGATGGCTATCATAAAGAGCACCCTGAGCAACCCAATATCGGAAGCGAGCAAGCGAGTACATTGTGTACCCGAGGCGAATATTTCAACAATGCAGAGCGGTGTTATATGGCCTCATATGATGAGAATGCCCCTGCGTGGGGAGCAACGGCAGAGTATTGGTGGAAGATTTTTGCAGAGCGCCCCTGGATGTCCGGTGGTTTTGTCTGGACCGGTTTCGATTATCACGGAGAACCCACCCCTTATAAATGGCCTGCTGTGGTTTCTCAATTTGGAATAATGGATTTATGCGGATTCCCCAAAGATGATTACTATTATTACAAGTCCTGGTGGACCCATGAAACCGTGCTTCATATCCTGCCTCATTGGAACTGGAAGGGAAAAGAAGGGCAACCGGTGGATGTACGGGTATTCAGTAACTGCGATGAAGTGGAACTTTTTCTTAATGGGATGAGTCAGGGGAAAAAGAAAATGGAACCCAATTCTCATTTGAGGTGGCAGGTCTCCTATGCACCCGGAGTGCTTTTGGCAAAAGGATTTAAGAAAGGCAAGCAGGTCATTGTTAGCCAGGTAGAAACGACTGGGGAACCGGTATCGTTCCGAATAGTGAAAGAGGCAGTACCGTTGGCACCAAAGGATGAGAATATTTCGATTTATACCATTACCGCAGTGGATAAAAAAGGGCGTGTGGTGCCGACAGCAAATGCAAAATGTGAATTTAAAGTAAGTCCGGGAGCTGAAATCATAGGAGTAGGAAATGGAGACCCATCGAGTCATGATCCGGAAAAAGCCAATTGGTGCCGCTTATTCAATGGTTATTGCCAGGTAATTGTGAAAAATGGAGAACTGCTTCCGTTGAAATAATAAAAGAAATAATCGATGGCGAAGTCGTTTAAGGCTTCGCCGTCAATCCTTTTGTTTCCAGGCTGTAGACCCAATCCCTTTCACTTCATCCCTCCGCCGGTCCTCGGCTCCGGGAACCCGTCTCACCGGTTTTCGTTCCTCGAAAATCCGGTTCGCAGGGCGCTCCAGGGATTAGTGTCACGCCTGGAATTCCATAATTTGTTAGTTTATTTGGGGAAAGGCAGTAGGGAGAGTAAAATCGAATTTACTTTTTCATCAGTACATAGATCACCCAGGGGGCCATTTCGGTTTCGTTTATCCAGTTGAAATACTTGAACTCTTCTGCGTTTTTATCAATTAAAGGTTTTTCCATGTGAATAACTTTTAAACCCGCGCTATCATAAACCTGGCGGTAGTTTTCATCGGGCCATATAATATCTTCAACCGGCCGGCTGTCTGCAATATCGGTATTAATAATATTCACGATTTCACCGCATTTGGCCGATTTGTTTTCCGGGTAATCTTTGGTTGAAAAAGAGGCCCATTCATGGAAGTAGATTTCAGGGGAGGAAACAAGGTTGATGATGATTCCGTCCCGTTTCAGCATGCGGTTCATTTCGGAGAAGATATTGATTTTATTATCCCATCCCGGAATATTATCGAAAGTAAAAATGGATTGAATCACATCGAAAGCATTCGTATTAAAAATGCTGAAATCGCCATTATCGATTTGCAGGTAGTTTCCGTTGGGGTCCATTTCCCGTGCTTTTTTAAGCATAGAAGCCGAGATATCGACACCAATGGCGGAGAATCCATATTTTTCAAGGAACCGGGTAGAACGACCCGCACCACAGCCGAAATCGAGGGCTTTTTTCCCATGTGCGAATTCCAGTGTGATCCTGGGCAGGTCTCTGTAAGCCAGATAATATGTTCCGGGGAATTCGAGGCGTGAATAAGCCTCTGCTCGTTTCATGTCTTCATATGCGTTAAATTCGTTCATTTAGAACCTCCTATTTTTTTATAGAGTTATCCCGTGAGTGGTAATCAAGGGAAATCAAATTTTATATTTAGTTATTAAACATGTGTTCCAAAACCCTGGACAATCGTTTGATACCCTCTTCGATTTCGCTTTCGTCCAGAGTGGAGATCGATAATCGCAGAAATGTATCGGGGCATCCCGAAAGGAAAAAGAAATTTCCGGGAATCGCGTTAACTTTATACGTGTTAAAAAGGTCTTCCAGTTGGTTCGGTGAAGTCGGCGCTTTTTTTAATTTGATCCAGATCAGAAACCCCCCGGTAGGTTCGACCCATTCCGCCCATTCGGGAGAGATATAGGTTCCCAGGTTCTTAAGGGCCGTTTGCATCCGTTTTCTAAAGACGCGGTGCATTTTTCCGATATGGCGGTCATAGTAACCGTTGATGCAAAATTCGTAGATAGCTGCCTGCATGATCATTCCTGGGTTTAGTTCGCTGAATCGTCTAATGGCAGCAATTCGTCTGATACATTCTTTGTCGGCAGCGATCCATCCGATACGAACTCCCGGAAACAGTACTTTTGAAAAGGTTCCGCAGTAAATAACGATCTGGTGTTTATCCATCGATTTAACCGGTAGAACAACTTTACCAAAGTATTTCATCTCTTCTTCGAATCCGTCTTCCAGTATCGGGATGCCGTAGTAGATC
>JAKAGC010000791.1 GCA_021817755.1 Acidobacteriota bacterium
CACCGTTGTGACCAAGATCGATAATATAATCGGCGGATTTTATAACATCGAGATTATGTTCAATCACAACAACAGTATTTCCTTTTCCAACCAGGCTGTCCAATACGGCAATGAGCTTTTTTACATCGTGAAAATGGAGACCTGTGGTGGGTTCGTCGAGAAGATATAGTGTTTGACCGGTTGCACGTTTTGCGAGTTCCCGTGTTAATTTAATACGTTGAGCTTCTCCACCTGAAAGTGTAGTGGAACTCTGACCGAGTTTGATATACCCTAATCCGACGCGAGATAATACTTCTAATTTGTCTTTAATAGAAGGAATGTTGATGAAGAGTTCAAGCGCTTCTTCGACGGTCATGGATAAAACTTCTGCAATACTTTTATTTTTAAATTTTACCTGGAGGGTTTCATTGTTATAGCGGGTGCCTTTACATTCTTCACATTCGACGTAAACATCAGGGAGGAAGTTCATTTCGATTTTAATTAAACCGTCCCCCTGGCAAGCTTCACAACGGCCACCTTTGACATTAAAGGAAAACCTACCGGCTTGATAACCGCGCATTTTGGCTTCTGGGGTCTCGGCAAAAATACTTCGAATCTCATCAAATACCTTGGTATAGGTGGCAGGATTTGAACGTGGCGTCTTTCCGATGGGGCTTTGGTCAATTACAATAACTTTATCAATGAGTTTATCCATGGTTATTTCTCTGTGTTCGCCGGGTTTTTCTTTTGAGTTGTGGAGTTTTTGCATCATTCCTTTATAGAGAATTTCATTGATAAGAGTGGATTTCCCGCTTCCCGATACGCCGGTAACAAGTGTTAGAAGACCGATAGGAATATCGACATCGACATTTTTCAGATTGTTTTCTTTGCATCCTCTAAGATGAATAAATTGATCTGATTTTCGCAACTTTTCAGGCATGGGGATACATAGTTTCCCTGAGAGGTACTGTCCTGTGAGGGATTTAGGGTTGCGTTCGATTTGTTTGGGAGTTCCTTTTGCAACGATTTCACCGCCATGAAGCCCGGCACCTGGCCCCATATCGATTACATAATCTGCTTTTCGAATGGTATCTTCGTCATGTTCTACAACGACAAGTGTATTGCCGATATCCCGTAGGCGGTGAAGGGTGTCGATAAGGCGTTGATTATCGGATTGATGAAGCCCGATAGAAGGTTCATCGAGAATGTAAAGTACTCCCATTAGATTAGAACCTATCTGGGTGGCGAGACGTATACGTTGTGCTTCACCACCGGATAAAGACCCGGCACTTCGGGAAAGAGTTAGGTAATTCAAACCGACTTTATCGAGAAATTGTAACCGAGCTTTTATCTCTTTTAATATCTGGCGAGCAATATGCTGTTCCTTTTCGGTAAAAGAGTGAGTATCGAAGAATTCGATTGTTTTCTTAATTGAGAGATCGGTAACGTCGATAATAGATTTATCACCGATTTTGACGGAAAGAATTTTATCTTTGAGACGGCGTCCTTTGCAGGAAGGGCAGGGCGAAATCGGCATAAATTTTTCCATTTCACGCCTGCGGTATTCGGATTGGGTTTGACGGTAGAGGCGTTCGGATTGAGGGAGTAATCCTTCCCAATTTCCCATATGGGACCAGTTGGCATCACCGCCTTTCATACTTAAGTTGAATTTTATTTTATCATTGGAGCCATACATTAATATATTGTATTGCTTTTGATTTAATTCTTTAATTGGTGTGAAAACATCAAAACCGTAATGTTTGGCTACTGCTCCAACATATTGACCGCGCCATCCATCAACGGCATTACGGTATATGGCTAGAGCACCATCAGCAATGCTCAATTCAGGATCAGGAATAATAAGATCGGGATCGAATTCCATCCGTATACCGAGACCGGAACAGGTTTCACAAGCGCCGAAAGGGCTGTTAAATGAAAACATGCGTGGTTGAAGTTCCTCGAAAACGATACCGCAAATGGGGCAGCTCATTTCTGAGGAGAAGAGGTGTTCATTCTCATCTTTATCGAGAACGATCAATAAACCGCGTGATCGAGTAAGAGCATTTTCGCAAGCTTCTGTGAGACGGGATTTATCTGTTACTTTGATTCTATCCATTACGATTTCAATATCGTGTTTTTTATAGCGTTCGAGTTGGATTTTTTCATCGGTGCGGTAAATGGTTTTATTGACGCGAACTCGTGTGAATCCCTCTTTATTAAGATCTGCGATTAATTTTTCATAAGTACCTTTCTTTTGTCGAACAATAGGGGCGAGAATAATGACTGAATCTGTCATTTCTGTGGAGATGCGTTCAGCGATTTTCTGAGGTGATTGGGCTTCGATACGAATATGGTGTTCGGGGCAATAGGGTACACCGATACGGGCAAATAGCAACCGGAAATAGTCGTAGATCTCTGTAACGGTTCCAACTGTACTGCGTGGGTTTTTGCTGGTAGTTTTCTGTTCGATGGATATGGCGGGTGATAGGCCTTCGATACTATCTACATCCGGCTTATTCATGAGACCGAGAAATTGACGGGCATAAGCGGATAAGGATTCGACGTATCTGCGTTGTCCTTCTGCATAAAGGGTATCGAAAGCAAGGGTTGATTTCCCGCTTCCAGATAACCCTGTAATTACGATAAATTTATCTCTGGGTA
>JAKAGC010000068.1 GCA_021817755.1 Acidobacteriota bacterium
CCACGGAACCATATGAATCATATAAGAAATTCGCTGCATTTTTTATCTCTTCGATATCCAGCTCATCAGGCATACCAAGAGAAACCGGTGTATAAATATTGATGGGAATTTTGGAATCGATTCTCATATTCTGCTTAAAATTCCCGATAACCATCGATACACCCTTTGTAAAATTGCTCGCATATGAATAAACAGTATTCTCACCTTCTTTTTTATTTACCAGGTTTCCAACTGCAACACAATTATAATTATTCGGGACTGTAATGGACAAATCACTTTTATAAAAATCCGTTCCCGGGTTCGGATAAAAATTCTGCGTCCTAGAGTAAAACTGAAAAACATCTTTCATCGCTTTTTCTTCACTGACTTGGTAATCACTTTTGGTCCGGAATAACTCGAAATCCTCAGGATTGGATGCAATTTTCCCGTTAAAATATAGTGACAATTTTTGAGATTCGGAACCCATTAGATAATATTTATCATTTTTCCTGAATACATTCATTCCTTTTTCATCCGATTCCAGATTCCCTACAAGTTTCATCCCAGGTGCAAGATCGATTACACGCAAATTGGATTTATTATCATAAGCGATAGATGCAGTACCCGAAATAAAATTCTCAAGTGGATTTACAAAAAGATTTAAATTGAGTTCTGCAACCTTCTCGGGAGCAATGAAGTTTAATTTTATTCCCTTTCGGCAATTGTAACTCAATATCAACTGATTCGACCCAGAAACTGCAAATTGGGTATCCGGCACAATATTCCTATTAAAGGAATAATAATAAAAACTCTTTTTATCTTTTTTAAATATCACGACATTTGATTCATCAGGGAAGGGAAGATACCAATACTCATCGAA
Source organism: Acidobacteriota bacterium (assembly GCA_021817755.1). Lineage (GTDB taxonomy): Bacteria > Acidobacteriota > Aminicenantia > UBA2199 > UBA2199 > JAKAGC01. The sequence continues at coordinate 860 of JAKAGC010000068.1, forward strand.
TTGTTTAATATGGATTCCATAAGCATTACGGTATGCGTTATAAAGAGCCTGAATCGGTTTTCTTAAATTTGTTACTTCCTCTTCCAAAGGAATTTTCTTCAAGAATGATTTATTAGGAAGAATAAAAACCCCCATATCACTATCAGTCGTAAAAAAGTCCTTTTTATACTGACGCTTCAACGTAAGTTGTTCTTCCTCATCATTAGGCCTGATATAAAAACTCCATTGACCGTCAAAGATTAATAACGAACGAAAAGGAAAAGTTTCATAAAAGTATCCTTTCTTAAAGTGAAGACGGGCATTACCTATAGATATTTTCAAATCTCGTACTTTATATTTCTTAAATTTTTCAATAAAATAGAGCGGTTTGATCTGGTTTTTCAGATTTATTTTAGACAATTTACCGTCTTTTTCTTCAAAGGCAATAATCCCAATTTCACCTTTCCTTGGAAACTTGGCTTTATAAGTAATATCATTGAGTTCTGAAGTAATAATTTTAAGAGATAGGCAGCGAGTAAAATATTTCTTTAATTTCTCATAACTATGATCCTGGAAGAGAGGCGCCAGTTCATCGAATTTCCCTTCTTCCAGAAGCATTTTGAGCTTTTCAGTTGCCGTTTGCTCCCCCCCTTTATTGGGAGTTTGTGCCATTCCTAACGTCGAGGCTAAAAGACAGATAATCCAGACCGCAATGCATAAGACGGTAATTTTTCTCATCATGTTAATTAATATACTATATAAAAAAAAAAAAGAAAAGAGAAAAATCAATTTTTAAATCGAATAAACACTGAATCTGTTTCCATTTTCATGTTTGCACATTATGCTTTATTTTGAATGTATTCACCGGTTGGATAACAATTGAAAATATGAAATATGTTGAAATAAATAGTAAACAGACATAGTAATAAACTAATGAAAAAAGGGATTAAAAGGAGGGGAAAAGAGAAGATGCCGGGACGCGGAATCGAACCACGGACGCAGGGATTTTCAGTCCCTCGCTCTACCTACTGAGCTATCCCGGCATCAAAAATTGAAATTGAATTATAAGGGAAAAAAATGTTTTAGTCAAGTCTTTTTCATGTGTTTTATGCTTTTTATTTTTTTTTAAAAATAGTGTATAATACTCCCATGAAACGTAAACCTTTAATATTGCTTGTTTTACTAAGTCTTGTGTTCTTATACTCCTCATGCATATATTGGAATAAAAAACCGGAAGTAAATGTAATAATGCGGAGTGAACGGAAAGATCTTCAGAAATCATCATTACTGATATTAAATATGATAGAGCCCTCATATGCTACCGGTTCCGGTGCTCGTACAGCTGAAATTTTCCACAGTTCATTATTAAAGTCGAAAAAATTCCGTATTGTAGGTTTATGTGTGGATTCTCCATGGGTTCGAGTCTCCGATGGAGAAGAAACACGCCTCATGGATGCAGTGGAAGAAGCCCGTAAAAGAAATTTCGATTATGTGCTCGCCGGTGAATTAACCGATTATTACTACGGCGGTATTCAAACATCCCGTGTCTCCATAAAAATTAGGGTGATCGAAGTGGCGACTCGGATTACCATTTTTTTCGCCCAATACTCCAGGCAAAACGAAGCAAAGGACTCTTCCTTCCCAATGAATACCAAATTATCAGGTACCGCTCAACGTCCCGAAAAACTTGTCACAGAAATCGTAGATGCATTTATCGCTAAAATGTAATAACCGCTTTTCCAATTGCTTGTAAATTACTTAGGCAGTATCATAATTTTTTCAAAATCTCAAAGCGCATTATTCGCGAAAAATGAAAAATCAACTCTTCGGTTATTGTTTAGGAGTTGGAACCGGATCGCGAGGTCCAATGACAGTCCAGACCTTTTCTACCTGTCGGAGAAACCACTGATCTACCTGGTTAAAACCAATAGGATTACGGGCAAAAGCAAGCGCCCCAATCGCATAAAATGGAGATGCAGCAATACCACCGATTGCCAGGAAAGCAGCCAATGCCAATACACCGAAAGATACTACTCCCAAAGAAACTCCCCCAAATGCCAGTAACCCCGCACTGAATCCGCCAATAGGTATTATGCCAAACGCTTTACCACCAATTGCAATAACTCCAATAGCTGTATTACCAATCGCAATTATTCCCTTCGCTTTTCTCGAATGGCCTGTCTGTGGATCAATACCACGTGCAATGTGAACCAGCGGTAAACCAAACCAACGTTTCTTTGATTTGTACTCATATCCCCACATATCGGCTCCAGCGGATTCACCTTCTTCTATAATCAGTTTTTCAGAACAATACGGACATTGAACTGTTTCTTCTTCAATCATTTCTGCACAAAAAGGGCATTTTTTCATTTTTCACCTCTCTTATATTTTACAAAAAATTTTGCATTGCGTAAACCGCTCTAAGCAGGAATAAAATATTATTTGAAAAATTTTTCTCATTTCGGCATAATATAGTTATGAATGAAGATAAAAAACAAAGTAAAATATTTGTCGCAAGGCAACCCATATTCGATTCCAATAAAAATATATACGGCTATGAACTACTCTTCCGAAATGGTCTGGAAAATTTTTTCGACCAATCACAAAGCCTCGATTATGCATCGTTTAAAGTTCTAATGGATAGTTTTCTAATCTTCGATTTTAAAGAACTTACACGGGGAAAAAGGGCGTTTTTGAATTTTACCGGAAAAGTTTTGTTAAGCGAGCTTGCGTATACATTTACTACCGATTCCATCGTTGTTGAACTACTTGAAAACATTATTCCCGATGAAGAAATAATTGCTGCTTGCAAGAAACTTAAATCCAAAGGTTACATAATTGCATTGGATGATTTCCAATATCACCCCGATTACAAACCATTAATCGACCTTACGGATATTATTAAAATCGATTTCATTGCAACCCAGGGTATTGAGAGACGCAAGGTAATCGAGAAGAGTGGAGAAAAGCGCATTAAATTCCTTGCTGAAAAGGTTGAAACCATCGATGAATATAATCAGGGGTTACAAATGGGATACTCCTATTTCCAGGGATATTATTTCAGTAAACCCGTTATTCTTTCCGGAAAAGATGTCCCCAGTTACAAAGTCAACTTACTTCAAATCCTGAAAGAGCTCCAGGAACCCGAATCCAGTATTACCCGCCTGGAAAAAATCATTGAGAGAGATGTGTCACTATCCTATAAATTGCTAAGATTCATTAATTCTGCTGCATTCGGCATGATCAATGATATCCGTTCCATCAGGCAAGCACTTGTTATACTTGGGATATATGAATTTAAAAAATGGATGTCTATGGTATTATTATCACAATTGGGAAGCGATAAACCGGATGAATTGATAATAAACTCGTTAATCCGTGCTCATTTTTGCGAATTAACTGCTGAAGGAATGGGACAAAAAAGTAAAAAATCCGATTATTTCTTAATGGGATTGTTTTCTCTGATCGATGCATTTCTGGATCGTCCCATATCGGATATTATGGCCGATTTACCCATTCCATTAGAAATAAAGCAGGCCATCGAAAATAAAGCAGGTATTCCAGGCCAGGTGCTGCAATTGATAATAAATTATGAGCAGAGTAAATGGGATAAAGTATCTGAATTATGCAGCACTCTTGGCCTTGATGAACATAATGTTCTGAATCATTATTTAAAGTCAATTAAATGGGCGAATGATATAGGGAAATAGGTTCCCCAATTTTTATTTCATGCTTTCTTTGCCTTTAAATTCACGATTCATTGCAAATTCGGAAAAATCCAACGTCCATTTTCCTTCCGTCATAAAACCCGCCATATTTTTCCCTATCGCAGGACCAAACATAAAGCCGTGCCCGCACATAGCAGATGCTACATAAAATCCTTTAATTGGGGTTTCATCTACAATAGGGTTACCGTCTGGGGTCATCGTATAGCTTCCTGCCCAGTTACGGAGGATGGCTGCGTTTTTAAGTTCAGGGATGAGGCGTTTCATACGCCATGCAACTTGAGGAAGGAATTCAAATGTCGTATCTTCGCGAATTCCGGGGACAGTCGGAACAGGGGTATAACAAACGATAACCTGCCCTGTGATTAATTGATGGAAATAGCATCCATCCGGTCTATAATCTACCACCATCGGTTCTAGAAATTTCGGAATACGTTCTGTGATTGCCGCTTCATGGCGTTCAGGATACATCGGAAAATCCAATCCCACTAACTTCCCCAATTCATGGGTCCAGGGGCCTGCACTTAACAAAACCTTCGGAGCCTCTATCAAGGTCCCATCAGAAAGCGTAACAGTAAAATTTTTCCCCTGCTGTATATTGGTTACCGGGTTTTCCATAAAAATATCGCTGCCTTTTTCAACGATTTTTTCCCTATATCCATCAAGTACGGCAAATGGAAAAGCTTGAGCATCTTCCGGGCAGTAAGCACCTGCAAGTAATCCGTCGATGTTGAGTTCAGGAACAACTTTCAATACTTCTTCAGGGCTAAGAAGCGAGACGTTCAGGTTTTCTTTTTTTTGAATTTCAATATTCTTTTTAAACACCTCTACCATTTGAGGGGTGTGGGCTAGGAACAGGTATCCGCCTTGGTGGAATTCAACTGAGCGTCCCAGTTCTTCTTTCATTTCAGAAAAGAGTTTAAGGCTTTCGACCATCATGCGAATCGAGCCCGGAGTTGAGAATTGCTGCCGGATTCCACCGATGCATCTTCCGGTTGAGCCTGAACCGGGGTATTTACGTTCGATTACCGCAACCTTTAAATTATGCCGTGTCAGATAATAGGCGGTTGCCATACCGATAATCCCGCCTCCGATAACTGCTGCATCATATGTTTTTACCATAGCTGTTCTCCTGGTAATAATTTCGTTTTGATATTTGCCTTACGCATTAAACTCCATTGTTCAATGGAATAATATATCCCTAATTTCTATCATAAAAAAGAGTAAAAATCAAGCTGGAATCGAAAGTGAGTTCTTCCATTTTACCTCGTTCTCACACGATTGCATCCAATTAGTAATGATTGGAATATATTTTTAAATAATATTATACCCGTATCCTTTTGAGAAAATATTTTCACGACATTTAATAAAATCGTTAAACCATACCAACGGCTTATTCATATTATTTATAGAAGCATGAGAATGCATGATAAAGATTTTCAAAAGTCATCATCAAATTTTAGAACTGATTTCATGCTATTAATCGCTGGAATATCTTATACCCAATTATCAAGGAACTCAATCGTTTAAATGAATTGCGGAATCAAAAACCCGTTTTGGGATAAAACAAAAAAATTTTCACCTACAGTAAAATCCAGCCAAGCAGAGAATTTAGGTTTTTGAAAGTCTTGACACTATATCCGTTTTATATTACGATTAACCTTTACAATCCCCAATAATGGATAATTTTGAGAATGAGATTTATACTATTTTTTAGCGTTAACCTGTTGATGTTCTACACCGCATATACCACTACTTTTTTTTTGAAAAAAGATAAACTGCTCTCTGAAAAGCTAATAACCGCATTGCTTTTTTATTTTTCTCAAATAACATTAACGCTTCTCATTCTTGGTGTCATATTTCAAAATCTCCATATTGTACCTATAATCGGATTGAATTGCTACATTTGCATTATTATTCTCATATTTCTTAAAAATTATATTAAAGATGCAACAATAGATTTAATTAAAGATTTTTCCCATTTTTTTGGTGACATTATTAAATCAAAAGATTGGTTTCTCTATATAATCATCATTTTATTCATAGGAGAAGTGAGCTGGGTACTTCTAAAAATTTTATATTTCCCCACTCATGTTTGGGATTCATTTGCGTACCATGTTCATCCTGTTGTCGAATGGTTTCAGCGCAATATGATTCCCACTTCCATCGATACCCCCGTAGTTCGATTAAATCGTAATCCCTTAGGTGTAAAACTATTTATCTACTGGATTGGTGTTTTTACCGGTAATATGACCTGGTTTGAGTTACCCCAGATGATATCGGGTATAATCATTATACTCGTGAGTTATACACTGATGCTGAAAATGAAAATCCAAAAAATTTCAGCATTAAAATATGCATTATCCATATATTTTATTCCACTCATCCTCCTGGAATCCCGTACATGCCAGGATCACCTGGTTCTTATGGGTATAACTATGATGGCCCTTTACTTCTTTCTGGAAGTATTTTTAGAGAAGAACAATAAAGAGATACTTTTTCTCGCATTTGCAATGGGATTGCTACTTGGAGCCAAGATAAGCGGATTGCATATTATCATAATTTTTTTCCCGGCACTATTTCTGGTGAAAGGTTTCAACCTACGTGCAATTCAAAAATTTATCAGGGAAAATTATCTTTCACTTATTACTGGAATTTTATCTATTATCATCCTCGGTGGATTCTGGTATTTAAAAGATAATTTTATTTGGCGTGCCTATTCAAACACTATTAAACGGCTTCCGATGATCAAATTGGGAATAATATTTTTACTTACAACCGCTTTAATCTATCTTTCATATCTGCTTTTAAGAAAATGGGATTGGCGCAATTTTTTTAAAAATAAAAAAGTGATAATCATCGGAATTATTATTTTCGCTGTTTTTTTTCTCTCTTTAATACTACTAAATACAGGTCTTATAAAGACTTTTATTTTAAGTAGTGAAAATCCTCGTCCTTTACTTTCTGAAAAATCCTTTTTTGATCAACACCCTGTGTTAAAAAAAATAAACGGAGATTTCCTCAAGAACATTCTGCTTTTTCCCTCGCGGATAAAAGATATTGGAATGCATGTTGGATATACTCCTGATTTTCTCGAACAATCCGGATTTGGGATTCAATTTTTCGGATTTGGATTACTTGCATATTTAATTATGACGTATTTATTCTTCCGATCGAAATACAGAAACAGTATTTCCGGTTATTTGTATATTTTCTCTGTTCTATTACTTTTATCTTACTTCATCTATTATTTTACAGCAGCTAATTACCGATTATTCATGTTTTTCCCTATTATTGGATTGATGCTTTGGGCATTCATTTGCACAGAAATGAGTCTGAAACCGATTTTCGTAAAGTTCATTGATTTTTTAATGCTTATAATGATAATATTCAACATCGGTGTCACATTATTCGATGGAAACACTGATAGCTTTAAAGTCAAAACCCTTTTCACTATGGAAAATACAGATGATCGAACCTCTGTAACCTACTCCTCTTTCTTTAACAAAAAAGAAGATTACCGTTTTATCGATTCCTATCTCAAACCTAACGAGCCCATTGGGTTTCTTGGGAATACCGATTCCTGGATTTCTCCTTATTTTGATAATCAAATGAAACGCCATATTTTCCATCTCGAATCTCTGGCAGGTTTTTCATTGATAAGTATTGATGGGGAGAGAGATTTATTAGATTGGAATGAAACATTAAAAACAAATCTAAAAAAAAGAAATATCCATTTCCTCCATATTAATCCCCAGGGGTTCCGTTCCAAGAATTACAAATTGAAACGTATTATTGTTGATAATCCTGAAATTATTAGAATTACAAAAAATCTGTATTACTATAAATATTAAAACCTTCCACCCCCTGGAACCCTTTTAAGAAAGAGTTCCAGGATAATATAAAGTATTTGGTTATTTTGTCCTTCCCATTCATTCTTTACTAATAAAAACCAATAAAAAATTTTGGGGAGTGCAGAACCCTTTTTATAAAAAGGGTTCTGCCCGTCGGAGACATTAGAAATTAATTTTCAATGTTTTTATTTCAAATTTCTTAAATTTCAAAGCCAACGATTTTCCCGTGACCTTATGATCCAGTGTTTTATTCTCAAGTAAGTCGGTTTCAACGATACTTTTCGGTTCTTTAAAGAAAGAAAGCATTGCATCGCTATCTTTCCCAAAAGCTTCATAGCAACGGATAATAATACTATTATCATCTTCTGCTTTTTTCACTGTTTCTAAAATAACACCAGGAGTATTCACATCAAAGAAACTGTATTTCGCAGGAAGTGTTCCGTTGTGAGAATCGGAAAGGCAAGCCGAAAGTGGGATATTCAATTCCTGTGCTCTACGGATGGTGCTACCCTCTGTTACGGTTCCCGGATGGGTATAGATAGAATACGTAAAAGTATGTTTTCCGCGATCAGCCATAGGATCCGGCCATGTTGGAGAACGAAGCAATGAGATTCTCATAATATTACCGTGAATATCATATCCGTATTTACAATCATTCAGAATGGAAATACCCCCTGTATTATCGGATAAATCCGCCCAACGAAGTGCGGATACTTCATAGCGTGCTTTTTCCCATAAAGTCTCATATTTTGTAGTACGTTGAATGGAGGCAAAAGGAATTTCATAGGTAGCCATATCATTCTTAATCGTTACAGGAAATGCAGCCTTTAAGAGCATATGGTCTTCCCACCAATCTGCGTCCGTTTTAATATCGATGCGATCGATATCATTGTACATGATGACATATTGAGTGAAAAAGGAAGATGGAAAAGTTTCAGTAGGTGCTTCCCGGTCCTTTGTAAAACCAAGAAAGGTCTTCTCTATTTTTACCACTTTTCGTAAATCGGAATTCTCTACCCATTCTACCGATTCCGCTTTATTGATTTCCCACATCCTTCCTGTATAGCCAATATCCCAGGCGTCCCAACGTTCAGGGCGGTCTTCGTGGATTTGCAATACGTTCCCTTCTTTTCCTTGTTCGATGAATTCTTTATTCATCCGTTTATCGAAAAGGCTTGCAATATTACCAGTTTTTTTATTAATTTTGAGAGTAAAGAATTTATTCTCCATTTGAATAAAATCATCGGTAACACCTTCTGTGATTTTCGTATTTTCTGCTGATACAGGCGTTTCTTTTTTAACCAGGGAGTAGACTGAATAACCCACAGGAGGAATATTTTTAGCGATGAAATTCACTACTGCTTCTTTCTGATTAAATGAAAGCGGTTTCATTTCAAATGGAACAGGTTTCCCTTCTTCATCCAGGATTTCTACCGATTCCTTCTGTGAAAGAGGTACACTAACCGATACCGCATCCGTACGAAGCCAGGAAAGAGGATTGAATATGATTAATGGAGTTCCTTTAGCAGTGGTTGTGTCTATTTTTCCAGCGATCCCAAGCGTTGCATTTTCTTGAACACCACGAATTTTATCCTGAGCTACTTTGTAATCATCTGCAGCATCTTTATAAACCGGATTAATAGAAGATCCCGGCAAAATATCATGGAATTGATTGGTTAGTGTTGTTCGCCATGCTTCTTCAAGTGGTTCCACAGGATAAGGCGAATCCATCATGAATGCAATAGAAGCGAATTTTTCAGCGGCAGAAAGCATCGATTCTGATCTGCGGTTGTTTTTCTTCGTTAAACCCTGGGTCGTATAAGTCCCACGATGGTATTCAAGATAGAGTTCATCATTCCAAACCGGGATTTCATTTTTAAGATCCGTTTCCAGGTTTTTCAAGAAGTCGATTGACTTTGAATGAATAAAATCCGGGGCGATTTGTAATTTTTTGTAAGAGCGTACTCGATCCAATATTTCTCGATTCGGACCGCCGCCGTGATCGCCCAAACCATAAAGTATCAGGGTTTTCTTATAGCCAGTAGTTGCTTCATAACGCGTAATTTCAGGTGTATCTTCCGGGAAACGTACCATAGAAGTATACGAAGCAGGAGGGAAGTAGGTCATCAATTTAGTGCCATCAACACCCTGCCACCAAAAAATGAAATGCGGAAATACTGTCGTATCATTCCAACGAATTTTCTGAGTAATAAAACGTTTAATACCGCTTTTTGTATAAAATTGAGGCATATTCCAGTTATAGCCAAAGGAATCAGGATTCCATCCCGTATCCACATCGATGCCGAAGCGGGATTTAAAATAACGTTTTCCAAACATAATCTGACGTACCCAACTTTCACCTGCTATCAGGTTGCAGTCCGGTTCTACCCACATACCACCCACAATTTCCCACTGACCATCTTTTATTTTCTGTTTGATCTGTTCGAAAATCTCCGGGTATTTTTTTTCCATCCAATAATAGGTAATCGCCTGACTTTGGGCATATCTTAACTCCGGGTACTCTTTCATATTTTTGA
>JAKAGC010000069.1 GCA_021817755.1 Acidobacteriota bacterium
TAATAAAATGACAGAAAATAGTAATATTCTAACCATCGAGGAAATAAGAAAGATAATCCCTCACCGTTATCCTTTTTTATTAGTGGATCGCGTAACTGAGATAAAGGGTTATGAATTCATAAAAGGATATAAAAATATCTCGATAAATGAAGAGGTATTCCAGGGACATTTCCCACAGCTTCCTGTATTTCCCGGGGTATTGATAATCGAAGCGATGGCTCAACTTAGCGCGATACTGATCTTACGCCGTTTTGAAGAAAGTCAACGAATGGCTTTTTTCACGGGGATCGATAATGCACGATTCCGGCAACCTGTAATCCCTGGTGACCGTTTAGATATGGAAGTAACAAATATCCGGGACAGGGGAAAATTTGTTGTCACAGAGGGTAAAGCTTTTGTGGATGGGGTACTTGTAGCTTCCGCCACTTTAAGCTCAGCAATGGCTAAATGATCGAAGAAAATAATATTCCCGGTATTCATCCAACAGCTATTATTAATCCCAATGCACAATTGGGTAATAATGTAAGCGTGGGTGCCTATTCTATTATTGGCGATAATGTCATTATCGGAGATAATACTGAAATTATGCATCATTCGGTAATCGATAAATATGTCACCATTGGTAAGAATTGCCGGATATTCCCTTTCTCATCCATCGGAACTGCGCCTCAGGATGTCACCTTTAAAAATGAACCCACTTTTGTAGAAATGGGGGATAATAATATCATAAGAGAATTTACTACCATCAATCGCGGCACTGTAAAAGGTGGCGCCTATACCCGGATCGGTAATAATAATTTTTTTATGACCTATACTCATATAGCTCATGACTGCAAAGTGGGTAATTTTACTATATTTATTAATGGTGCGACTCTAGCCGGACACGTGGAAGTAGAAGATTATGCGGTAGTGGGTGCTTTCTCCTCTGTGCACCAATTCTGCCGGATCGGTCGAAATGCATATATCGGAGGATACACAGTTGTTTTGCAAGATATCCTTCCTTTTGCAAAAGTAGCGCAGACACGCGACAATTATCATCTATACGGGCCGAATTCCATCGGTATGATGCGTAATGGGATAAATCGTGAATTCATTGACAATGTGAAAGATATTTTTAAAATTCTTTTCCGGCAGGATTTGAATACGACCCAGGCACTGGAAAGGATTAATGAAGAGTATCCATTAGGCAATGAAGCGACTATAATTACCGAATTCATTTCAAAGACTCGCCGGGGGATATTGAAAAATTTCCAGGCTCGAGAACGGGGTTCAGGAGACGAATGACAAAAATGAGTGATAGCTCATCTATTCGAATTGGTATCATTGGAACGGGTGCAATGGGAAAGAACCACCTTCGTGTGGTTCATTCTATACCTGAATATCGATTAACCTGTGCTGCTGATATCGATACACAGATTCTTGATTCTGCTTGTGAGCCTTATAGTATTTCCCGGTATACAAATTTTAAAGCGATGTTAGATGAAGTAGATGGTGTTATGGTTTCAACCCCTACGATTCATCATTATGAGATTTCACGCTTCTTTCTAGAAAATAAAAAGCATGTGCTGGTTGAAAAACCGATTACTTCAACCCTTGAAGAAGCCGACGAATTAATAGAAATTGCAAAGAAACATAATGTAGTATTTGCTGTTGGGCACCTGGAACGTTTTAATCCTGCTGTAGAATATATAAATCCTTTGGTTAAACGTCCCCTTTTTATTGAAGTTCAGCGTCTGGGATCATTTTCGCCTCGCTCCCTGGATGTGGATGTCATTATGGATTTGATGATTCATGATCTGGATATCATTCTTCAATGGGATCAATCAGGGATCAAGCAGATAAATGCATCCGGTATTCCGATTATTTCAAATAAGATCGATATTGCTAATGTCCGTCTCCAGTTCAATTCGAGGATGGTTGCTAATATAACGGCAAGCCGGGTATCTCAGAAGAAAACACGTAAATTACGTATTTTTCAAAAAAATAATTATATCTCACTGGACTATCAAAAAAGAAGCGTAAAAACATATACATTAACAAACGGCAATATCGTCGAAGATATCCCCGAAATAAAGGAAATCGAACCTCTGAAAAATTTGTGGATGAACTTTTATAAAACCATTACGACCGGTAACGAATGCAATGTAACGGGGACTGACGGACGAAATGCTCTTGAATTAGCTTTACGGATTTCGGAACATATCCGAAAAAATATTGAGGATATCCGGTAATACAGCCGGGTATCCTATTTAAGTGAGTTGGTTTGTTTTGAAAGCGAAAAAGTTAAACCATTTTATCCAATATTTAATTGAAACAGGTATATTTCCGGGATTAACTGTCCTGGTGGGAATGGAAGGGGAAATTGTTTTTCAAAATACGGCCGGATTCATTTCATTACTCCCTGATAAAGAAGAATTAGCAACGGATACAATTTATGATGTGGCTTCCTTAACAAAGCCGTTGATAACTTCGTTTCTTGCAGTTTATTTAATGGAAAAAAATGCAGGGAGTATTTCAATTGAAACTACGGTAAAACATTTCTTTCCATCCTTTCCTTATGATATAAATTTGAGAGAGCTATTGACTCATACTTCGGGGCTCCCTGCCTGGGCTCCGCTTTACTTATTCGGGGATAATTACCGCTCGACTATCGAGCGACTGCCCCTGCAATACCGCAGGGGGAAGCGGGTGGTTTATTCCTGTCTTGGGTATATTCTTCTCCATGATATTGTTTGTAAATTGGGAGATTCAACATTTGAACAATTGGCTCAAGAAATAATTTTTACTCCACTGGGATTAATAGATACGTACTTCAAAGTCCCTGAGAGTAAAAAACACAGAGCTGCACCAACTGAAAAAGGAAATAATTACGAACAAAGAATCGCGTCCGAATGGTTAAAAAGCTATGAAAACGGAGAGTACCTTGATCTGGCAAATACCTATAAGTGGCGCAATGAAATGATTCGTGGAGAAACCCATGACATTAATTCGTATCACCTGGGAGGAACAGCGGGAAATGCGGGATTATTTTCCACAGCAACGGAAATTTTCCGAATGACTATGGAATTTTTTCCCTCTACTGCCTCAATTTTGACTCCCCCTGTTCTTGATTTATTCTGGAAAAAGGGAACACAACTTAAGCAAAACCATCGAACCCTTGGGTTTAGGAAAAATTCCGGTGGAATTACTTCCGCAGGGAAAACGCTCTCTGAAGATGCGATCGGGCATAGTGGTTTTACAGGTACTTCCCTTTGGTTGGAGCGGGATAAAGAACGAGTGTATGTTCTTTTAAGCAATCGGGTTCATCCTGAATATAAAACGTTGAATTTCGATGCTGTAAGACGTAAACTTCACCGTCTTTTATCCAATGAAATAGAGGCATTATGACACCAAGAAATAAAGCGATAATATTTTCGTTGATAATACATGCGTTATTGGTCTATCTATTTATTAATGCAAGGTTCGATTTAAGGGAATATAAGATAAAAGAAAAAGTGATTGATGTTGTTCCGGTTGCGACAGTTCCCAGACAGAAACTATTTTTGCCTAAAGAGGCATTGCAACCACCACCCCAAAACCAACCGCAGCAGGTCCCGGTTCCTCAAAATCAGGCACAAGCTGTACCTAAACAGGCTGTTCCTCCTCCGCAAGGGCGTGTACCGGTAATTATTAAGCCATTTGAGATGAAATCACCGCCACCGGGAGATCCGAATGGTAATAAGCAAAAACAAGCAGATCTCTTTTCACGTCCTCCCAAAACAAAAAATAATAAAGACCTTGAACCACCGGATGAAAAAGTAAAACCGGATGTAAAATCTGAGCCAAAACCTGAACCTAAACTTGAACCTAAATCAGAACTTAAACCGGAATTGAAACCGGATCCAAAAATGGAACCTGCAAGTAGTGTCGCAGTACCGCTTCCAAAGGATAAACTACTGGACCCGAAACCATCACGACTGGTAGTCCCTGACCTATCCGTCAATTCTCCCGCAATGAAAGAAATTCTTAAAAATTTTAACAGATCGGAAAGAGAAGGAGTGGATAGTGTTAATACAGAAAGAAAATTATCCGATTTTACGAATGTTCCGTTCAAAGATTCAAACGATGCTTTCGGAGGTGGTGGAGATGGCATTACAGCTTATGCTGGTGGGGCTTATTTTAATAGTAAAGGATATGATGTCACTCCGTGGGCGAAACGAATCGTATATCGGATAAAACGAAATTGGTTAATCCCGGAAGCAGCACGTGTCGGGTTGAAAGGAGTAGTGGGAGTATATGTGATTTTTGGAAAGAATGGAAGAGTACTGCATATGGAATTAAGGCAATCATCACGGATTGGTTCATATGACCAGGCTGCAATGAATGCTTTTACATTAAGTAACCCATTTCCAGAACTGCCTGATGACTTCCCCAACCCGGATATGGAAGCCTATTTCTTATTTCATTATAACTAAAAATTAGGATTGGAAGCGATCGGGATGGGGTAATTCGACTACAAATGTTGTACCTGTTGTATCCGATGTAAAATATATTTTTCCTGTGTGGGCTTCAATAACGCGTTTCACCATTGCAAGCCCGAGTCCTGTTCCGGTATTTTTTGTAGTGAAAAAGGGCTTAAAGACTTTTTCCTTATGTTCTTCAGGAATGCCGCAGCCATTATCTTTGATATAAATTTGAATAAATTCTTTATGTAATTCTGCTGAAATTTCGATTAATCCATTATTTTCAACAGCTTGAGCTGCATTAATTAGAATATTGGCCAGACATTGTTTTAATAATTCAAAATCTCCGTTTATATTAATATCATGAAGCTGTTTCTCTATTTTTATTTGTTTTTTTAGTATGATATTGAGTGCAATATTCTCTGCATGTGAAATAAGTTCATCTATGGGGAATTCTGTACGATTGGGATGGATTTCTCTGGTATATAAAAGAATATTGGTCACTGTGTGGTTCATATTATCCACAGATGTACGAATGCGTGCCAGAAGATCGCTCTGTGTGGGGTTATTCTGCAAATCCTCTTGTAGTAGAGTAACCATTAGTTCAATACTTCCGAGAGGGTTTCGAATTTCATGCGCAACTTCGGCAGCAAGTTCTCCCATAACGCGTAATCGGTCTTCCTGTTGAGACTTTATTTGAAGTTTCTTGAATTCCGATTTATCATAAATAACCACAAGGTATCCGGTCTTTTCCCGCTTATTATCCATAAAATCGGAGCAATGAATTTCCAGCCATCTGGAAACCCCATCTAAGGTCACGGGTACTTCAACAAATTCATCTTGTGTTTTCCCTTTAAGAATACGATCGATATCAATTGTATTACCCTGGGTGATCGTAGGGCCGGAGATGGATTCAAGGGGAACGGGGGGAACTCGTTCTTCGAGTTGGGGGAAATAACGCCTTGTTTGGCCATTCCATAAATTCAATCGGAATTGATTATCGAAAACCATAACTGCTGCATTTAAGTTCTCAAGAATATTGGATAGATACAAGGATAACTGTTGGGATTCTTCTTTAAGCGTTTCGTAAGAGCGCTCCAACTGCATAGAAGTACTGATAAAATCTTCGAAAGTTTTTTTTAGTGTTTCGAGTTCTTCTTTATCGGACATGTTTCTCCAACTGTTTGACCCAGAATGAATTGGGATTTAAGCGTTTTAATTGAAGGAGTATCCGGTCTGCTTCCTCTTTATTACCGGTAAGATTATAAATTGTGGTAAGGCGAAACAGGACGAATTCCTTATTGATTTTTGAAAGCGTGGCATTATTTAGCACTGAAAGATAAAAAAGGAGAGCATTCGGATAATCTGCTTTTTTGAAATAGATTTCTCCGGTGTCGATAGCAACATTGAGCTTCTCTTCGGAAGGAGACGATATAAACCCCGCTAATTTTCCGGCGAGTAAGAGTGCTTCGTCAAAATTACCATTTTTATCAAGATCTTTCATCTTGTAAATGAGTGATTTATATATATAGATATTAGATATTTCAGTGTTTTGAAGATAAAGTGTATCAAGAAGTGAGGATGCTTCCTTATCTTTTTTTAAATTTCGAAGAGCGGTGATATGGTAGTATAAAAGTTCGCTGGCTTCGGGTTCTTTAGTAATGCCGGCTTTCATTATAATGTCGATGCATTCCGAATAACGGCCACATTCAAATAATAATCTTGATAATTGAATCATTACGTCGGGCCAATATGAAGAATATAATTTGAATTTTAGCATATGCCTGTAAATTTCCTCAGCATTGCCGTATAACTTCATACCGGTGAGTATTTCTCCGAATTTAAGTAAATTTTCAGATGAAAGAAAACTTTTTCTCCCTTTTAATTTTAACCACACTTTAAATAACTCGGAATTCTTATTCTCTTTGGATAATTGTTGAACATAAGCATCGAGGTTTTCCTGGAAAAGTTTTTCCATGGCAGGGTCACGATTTGTTCCAAGGAACTGGTAAAAGGTATCCAGGGATTTAAACATATCTTTATTTTTTTTATAGGTGTCACTCAATAAAATCGAAGCCATTTTCTTTTCTTCGAAATTTAATGAATTGTTTTTAACTTCGATTAGCATTTTTTCAGGGTCTGAAAAAGGAGTGAATTTACGTTTGAATTTTTCCATATCTTCGGACGGCATTTCATTGATGAGCCGTGCGAGATTCAAGTACATGGTATACATGATTTTATTTTCAGGTTTCTTTTTCAACGCTTTTCCAAGATATAAGGCTCCTGAATACATATCTCCTTGGCGTTCGAAAGATTGTGCTAATGTGATTACCGCATCAGAAAGAGATGGATAATCCGGAAAAACATTTACCAAAATTTCAAGGTAAGATATGGCTTTTTTGAAATCAAGGCGATAATAGGCAATTTTTCCTGCCGCTGCAAGATACATAGGGTTTTTCTTAATTAAATCGGGAATCCGGGTCTCTGCATTTTTTAAGTTTACTTCTGCACCACTGTAATTATCTAATCCTGCATAAGCGACTGCAAGGAGCATGTATAATTCAGGTTTATCATCACCCATTTTCCAGAGATTTATAATTGTTTCCAGAATAGGTAATGTTTTACGGAAATTTTTCAGACGAAGATTTTCTTTACAGATTTCGAGACCGGCTTCCAGGGCTTCAGGTGTTCTGGGAAAACGGGTGACCACTTTTTCGAGGTAGGCTTCCCGCGGGAAATAATCGTTTTTATAGATATCCGCAAGTTCAAGGTAAACGGATTTCAGATACTCGGAAGCAGGAAATTTGAGCTCGACTTTTTTTAGGTAATCAGCTGCCATATCAAAATTCTGATCCTTTTTGTAAGCCATACCTACATGATAATAAAGGAAAGCAGTTTCGGAAGGAGTAAGTTTGTCTTCACGCGTACTAAGAAGGTTTAACGATTTTTCAAGTACAATTGAATATTTCCCGGCATTGTACAATTGTTGGATTTCATTAAAAGGAGCGGCGAGTTTCACATTATCCGCTCCAAAACCGAATATTGTAACCAAAACAAAAAGCAAAAGGGTGGTTAAGTTTTTAATGTTCATATAAATTCAACATTTTCTTTCCTGTAATATATTCTGTCAGGACAAGATTATCCACATTTAGTGAGGATATTTTCTCAAGAATTTCTTTGATCCTATCAATATTTTTTTCGATTTTTGCGATACGAGATTCAATGCTATTTACAGAATTACCATTCCCAATTCGTTGTTGCAATAATTGTGCTTCCATCGAGATAATACTGAGAGGATTGTTAATCTCATGGTTTAAGCTGATAATGGCCTGGTTTAATAGCGCTTCCTTCTCGGTTTTAATTAGTTTTTCTCGTGCCTGAATAACATCCCAGTACAATTTAGCGTTTTCAAGAGCAACTGCAGTTTGTTCTGAAAAAGCTTGAATTAAAACTATTTCATTTCGTGTTAATTCGTTTGCGTCCTGTTTTAAACCTACTGCAATCATACCGAGGAATTGTTCCTTAATTACAAGCGGGAGAAGTAATGTGTTTTCATGAAAATACCGTTTATATTCTCTGGGTGAGCGTTTTGTAATATAAATCGGTTTTTTTGAAGTAATGATATCTTTTAACCACTTAAAACCAGGACTTATTATTTCCCATTTTGCATTGGAATAATTCATGCGGCATCGGCCTAGTTCCATCTTATAGGTGAGAAAAAAATTCTTAACCATAAAAAAGACTGTGCTTTCAAGCTTGAAAACAGAAATCATGGAACTAAGGATATGATTCATGATTTCATTAATGTCATTATCGGAAGTAAGAGAATTAACAACTTTGAAAAATTGCCGGGTCCGGTTTTCGTTTTCGATCATAGTTTTCATTTTACGAAGATATTTAAAATGAAATAAAATGTGATTAAATTTGGCTTTGATCTCTTCGGGTGTGTAATCTTTAAATATAATTGCAATTACTCCTTTGTTGAGAAGTTCTATTGTTTCTTTTCCGGATAAAGTGGAAAAAATATAAACAATGGGTATTTTTTTCCTATTGATTTGCATTATTTTCGGAAGCGAATTGTCAGGGGGAAGCGTATCGCCATCTATTACTATGAGTTTAACATTGTCATCAATTTCCGGGAAATTATCGGAGGTTTTGAACTGGAAACACTTACCCGGAAGAACAGGTTTTAATTTATTAATTAAAATTTTATCGTCAGTAAATATAAGATTCTTATTCACGGTAGTACTCCGAGAGTTTCTTGCAATTTTTATGCCAATTATTGAAAGAAATCAATCAGAGCATCTTTTTGTTTTGAATTGACGGCTGTCTTTCCATCTTTATTATAATTTATGATATCTAGATCTTCGGGAGTGATTTTTTTCTCTTGAGCTTCGTTTTTTAATATCTCAAGGACTTTGGCTTTTGTTTTGGTGGGCTTCATTTCTTTACCATAAGCCTTTAAAATATTCTGTAATGTCACATCATCGATTTTCATGGATACCACCACTTCCTATTTCGGCACAGTTATAAAATACTTTAAAATAATTGTCAAGATTTTGACGTTTTTTTTGATTTTTTTTGAATTAAGATAAAATAAAAATAAATTATTTTAATGGTAATTCTTTGGTTTTATAGGACTGGTTGAAGAGTCTTTAATTTTTTTTTAAACTCACAAATGCGATTAACTTATAAGATATGAGCTTTTTCGTATCCGCCTTCCAATCGAAATTATATTGACAAGAGGAGGATTGATTGTTAAAATAAAACTTATTAAGAGAAAAAAATGGTAAAACAAAAATCTACTCAACAATTATATGTCTTGTTACTACTGGCTTTAATTTCCGTATTCCCGTTTATTTTAGCGGGACAAAATATGTTCGAGGAACCATCTTTTGCGGCTGAACCCGATATTACTACTGAAGTGAAGTACACAGAAGGGGTAATCGTATTTAAGCTGAACCTCGATGATAAATTTCATATTACGGACTTGAAGAATAATTTCTTCTTCATTACTCTGGAAAAAAACGATTATATAGATATTCAAAAAGTCATATTTCCAAAGGGTGTTACGTATGGAGAAGATATAGTATATAAAGGCCAAATAGATGTTATGGTTTATGTAAAGCAATTAGGAGCTCCGACATCACCTGTTACATTGAAGTTTAAAGTTGGATTTCAGGTGTGTCAGGAACGGCCGGTGGAAATGTGTTTCCCACCCAATGAAAAAAATGTCGATGTAGTAATTAACCAGACCTTTACAGAAAATGCATCACTTCCAGGGAATGAGGGAATTAATACTGGAAATAGTTCCACTAATTCGACCCCTTTATCTGCTTATAAACCACAAGGAAAAAATTGGAAAATACTTCTCCCAATCTCTATATTTCTTTTATCACTGGTTGTTTTTACCTGGTTTTCGAAGTTATTATCCGATGATGATGGCATTGGAATTAAATTTGTAAAAATAATACTTGTAATTGTCGCTCTTTCAGGTGCATTCCTTTTTATCAAAGCTCTTGACATTAAAACCTATCCTGCCAAGTATTCGGTCAAACCCAATATACAATCTAATTTGAAATGGATTCCTGATCTGGAGCAAGGAAAGATCAAAGCTCGTGAAGAAAAAAAACCGTTATTAATTGATACAACCGCGGATTGGTGTGTGGCTTGTAAAGAACTGGAAGAATATACTTTCTCTGACCCGGATGTTATTAAAATGTTGGATAGTTATGTTCTTGTACGAATTGATTTAACTACCAAAACAGAAGAGAATGAAAAAATTCGTTCTGCGTTTAAAATTATCGGCCCTCCGACTCTGATTGTACTGGATATGGATGGAAAAGAGATTAAACGAAATGCGGGTTTCCTTGATAGGGATCAGTTTATTGGATTCCTTGGTAGTAGCACTGGCTTTTTTGATAAATTAATCGATATTTTAAATCGTGAATTGGAAAAGAAATCACTGTTGTTAATTGGACTTGTATTGGCTTTAGGTTTCCTTACAAGTTTGACTCCATGTGTATATCCTGTTATTCCGATTGTAATGGGATATATTGGAACTCGTAGTAATAAGAAAAAATTGAAAGGTTTTTATTTATCGGTAATATTCGTATTAGGGCTTGCTTTGGTTTATTCGATATTAGGTGTTGTTGCTGCAATGACCGGCTCCATGATGGGGATTTCATTTCAGAATCCAATAGTGGTAATCGTTATTTCAGCAATATTTGTTATTATGGGATTAAGTCTTGCAGGTCTTTTCGAAATTCCTGTTCCTTCTTCTATATCATCAAAAGTACAGTCTTCGGGAAATATGGGAGAAATTATCGGTGCACTTATGATAGGTGGTGTTTCAGGGATTATTGCTGCACCTTGTGTTGGTCCTGTTCTTCTCGCCCTACTTTCTTGGATAAGCCAGACCCAGGATATTTTTCTTGGCTTTTTGTTAACTTTCCTTTTTTCATTAGGAATGGGAATTATTTTTGTACTTGCCGGGACATTTTC
>JAKAGC010000792.1 GCA_021817755.1 Acidobacteriota bacterium
GAAATCGAATTCCAGGTTTTCGGCTTCCATAACAATTTTCCCGGAGGGAGCTGCACCTGAAAGTTGCATTTTAACTTTTCCAGGTTGTTCCCTCCGGTTCCTGCGTTCTTCTCTCATTTTCATTAAAGCCTGAACACGGCCTTCATCGCGAGTACGCCTTGCTTTTACTCCCCTACGAAGCCATACCTCTTCCTTTGCCATTTTTTTATCGAACGCTTCCCATTGCTGACTTTCGGATTCCAATAAAGCCTCTTTTCGTTCCAGGTATAATTCATAATTGCAATCCCAATTGATTAAATTTCCCCTATCCAATTCGATAATTCGTGTTGATAGTTTTCGGACCAACATACGGTCATGGGTGACAAATAAAAGTGTACCACTATATTTTAAAAGGAATTCTTCCATCCAGGAAATGGATTCCACATCCATATGATTTGTTGGTTCGTCCAGCAAAAGTATATCCGGTTGCGAAGCAAGTGCCCGAGCCAGGAGAACACGACGTTTAAGACCCGCAGAAAGTTCAGTAAAAGTTTCTTCTGGGTTTAATTTCATTCGCGATATAACCATTTCCGCGTGGCGTATCGCTTCCCAAGCATGCTCATGATCAAGAGATTCTGTTATTTTCCCTAACCCTCTCATAACAACTTCATGAACAGTTCCTTCCATATCCCCAGGGAATTCCTGAGTCAGATGAGCCGCTCTAAATCCTTGCTGACGAACAATTACCCCTTTATCCGGCTCGATATCCCCTCGAATCAATTTCATCAAGGTTGTCTTACCTACCCCATTACGTCCCAGCAAACATACCCGCTCACCACATTGGATTTGCAGCGTTACATTATCTAAAATCATAGGACCACCAAAAGAAATGGATACGTCCTGCAAACTAATCAATGCCATATACTATTCCCTCCAGGGAAATTATCAACTTCATATTTCAATAAAAAAAAGTTAAGAACTGTGATCCAGTATAATTTTCCACTCATTATCAATCATTTTGAATAATAAAGAAAAGAGCCCTTCTTTATTGGATTTATCGGTAGTTAGAACTTTCCATCGTCCTATCACCAGAACGATTTCGGAGGAAAGCGGTTTCATTTCAATATCGGTAAATTCCAGGGTATCGACTTTCCCACCCGAAAAATAACGCGTTTTATACATATTATAGAGTGTTTCCCATCCCAACCGGCGTGTATTACCTGATTGAAAAATCAATTGATCCGATTTCCAGTAGGCAGCCATAAACCCATCGAGATTTCCTTTATTCCACTCTGCTACCTGTTTATCCATGATACCTTTAATGACAGTAGAGGTTTGTTTAAAATCCTCTCCCCATACCACACCTGCCATAATCGCAATAAATAATCCAAATAGGATCGTTATTCTTTTCATAATTTCTCCTTAATCAAAATTTCTAATAATGACAGTAAATCAAACCATCATTATATTATACCATAGGATTGATTAAGGATGTTAGAATATGATCTTCCCATTTACCGTTAATTTTGAGGTATTCACGGGCAAAACCTTCTTCTTCAAACCCAAGTTTTTTTAATAATTGCCTACTCCGTAAATTCCCTGGAACGAAATTAGCCATGATTCGGTGCATCTGAAACGTATCAAAAACAAATCCAATAGCAGCTTTTAACGCCTCCATCATAATTCCTTGCCCCTGATAACGATAATCGATACTATATCCCAGAAAACAGGCGCGAAAAATCCCATACATGAAAGAGGAGAAATTACAGATACCGATAATTGGCCCTGTATATTTTTCTTTTAAAAAAACCGCGAAACTGGCTCCCTCTCCAAGGTAAAACTCATTCTGTCTACGAATAATTTCTTTTTTCCAATATTCACTAGTAAAATATTCTTCCTGTCTCAATGGTTCCCACGGCTGAAGATGATCCCGGTTCTCTGTAACAAAACGTACTACTTCATTGACTTCCCCCTCTTCCAGGAGACGAATTATCAACCGTTCCGTTTCAATTGGTAAAAGTTCTTTTTTATAGTAATTCACAGTTTCATTCATATATCAAATCATACAGGATTTTCAAATTCAGCGAACTCACATTGCACATCAAAATTTTGTCTAATTTTTTCCATAAGTGCAAGAATTCCCGGTTTTTCCGAATAATAGTGTCCAAGATTAACAAAATTCGATAATGTTTCGATTGAAAGTGCTGGAATATGTTCTTTGATATCTCCTCCCAAAAAAGTATCGATACCTTCTTGAACCGCCTTTTCATAGTACGAAGAAGACGCTCCGCTTATCACCCCAATCCGTCCCGGAATTACAGGCCCATTCTCTACCACCTGGAATCCGAATTTCCTCTTTATTTTAAATAATGAATTCTCTATGATTTCTTCCTCTCGAACCGACTCAATGCCAGATGGATGCAATTTTCTGTGAAGGATTTCCAATATTTTATCCAGAGTATATTCTGATGAATTTACTCCCCGGAAACCCAATTCGAAAGGTTCCACCTCAGTTGCTCCTATTGCCTTAAGTATTAGTGCATTGTGCCCTGTAATTGGATGCCCATCCATCGGTAGATGAATCCCAAAAAGTGAAATATCATTAATCATCAAAGCTTTTATCTTCTGCTTTAAAATCCCTTTAAGATGAAAATTACC
>JAKAGC010000070.1 GCA_021817755.1 Acidobacteriota bacterium
CCGAACTGGTGGGAAAAGACCCTGAATCCAGGTTAATCCTTTTAAGTATCAAAGAAAAAGCCCTAACTCCGTTTGTCCGTTCCAATAAACTGGAAACAGGAGATTGGGCAGGATTAGTGGGGGCGTTTTATCAAAAATTCCCTTCTGTATTCCAGGGAATTGTCAGTAGTGCTTCGGAAGATGAGTTATTACTAAATGCGCCTGTAGTCCCCGGCTCAGCCGGAGGAGCGGTGGTTAATAGAAAAGGAGAATTATTGGGAATAATCTTAGGGCGTTTTGGTTTTTCTCTAAGCCCGGATTATACCTTTAAAGATTCATCAGGAGAAATTCACATCCAGAGTGTGAAAAGTAAACAGGAAGGGTTATGCTATGCGATTCCTGCTACCCGTGCTTTCCGTATTGCAGACGATCTGAAACAATATGGAAAAGTAAGACGCGGATGGCTTGGTATTCTTATGAGTACAGGGAAAAACGGTGTTGTTGTACAGGATGTTATCGCCGATTCCCCGGCACGAAAAGCCGATTTAAGACAATACGATGAAATTACTAAAATGAATGGGAAAATAGTCCGAAACGCCGAAGATGTCATTCGTATTATTCGCAGCACTAAACCCGATCAAAAAATTAAATTCGACCTTATTAGAGGAAATAACAAAAAAAGTGCATTCGTAACGATCGAAGAAGCGAGGGATATGCGTCCTCCCGCTCTCGTTCCTCCTTTTGAATTTTCCATCGAACCTCCGGCTGTACCGGATTTTACTTCCTCCTTACCAGCAACGGAAGATTATGTCGTTCATTACTCCGGTCCTCGGACCCTGGGTATGGATGTTGTAGCGCTCACCCCGGAACTGGCAAAAGAGCTTAACGTTAATGAAGGCGGTGGATTAATGATTTCAAAAATATATCCCAATTCCCCCGCTGAAAAAGCCGGATTTAAAGTGTCTGATGTAATCGTTAAAGCAGCCAACAACTCAATAAAAATCCCCAATGACTTCTATAATGTTCTTTTGAAACTTGCTGACAATCAATATCTCGATATTCGTGTCCGTCGTAATGGTAAACTGGAACAAATTAAAGTCTTACCTGATAAAAACCCCGATTTTGATACAATACTGAATAACTTCCGAGATAAATTGAAAGAATTGGAAACCTATCGAAAACAGCAGGAAATAGAAGCACAACGAGGATCAGGAAAGACTGTCAAAACTTCCGCTCCCCCTGCTTCAAGTACAGATCCTAAGCAACAAAAAGAGCTGGAAAAATACAAAAAAGAAGTTGAACGCTTACGCCAGGAACAACTATTAATGAAGAAAAAAATTGAAGAAATGATGCGTAAAATGGAAGAAAACAAAAAGAAGGAAAAAGAAAAAGGTAAAGAATAATAACAGCCTAACATTAAATAGATTACATTAACCTCCTGAACCAGGGACCGACCCTCGTCGGTCCCTTTTTTTTTAGATTCTTTTTCTTACCATTTTTTGAACCAATCTATTAAAAGTAAATCCATAAAGAGACTTATTCCCTTCTATCACCAAATATCCATTTCAATCCAGTACTTTTTAATTGGAATAAAAAAATATAGTTCTCCCGGAAAATGATTTATTGTAAATTAATGAAAAGCTTTGGGAAGTCCCGAAACCCTTTCTCGAAAGGGTTTCGGGTAAAACTGAATTAATCGATAGTTTCAATTTCTTTTACGGCATTAATTGCGGCAATGGTTCCTTCGGAAACAGCTACCGTAATTTGCCGGTATTGTTTACTTGCTACATCTCCCACAGCAAAAACTCCATGGATGTTGGTATGCATCGATTCATCGATTTCTACATATCCCCAACGATCGAGTTCCAATCCGGAGTTTGTAAATAAATCCAGATTGGCTCTCATCCCGGCAAATATAAACACGCCATCGGTGTCGAGTTTTTTATATTCTTTCGTTTTCAAATCTTCAACGGTAACAAGCATACCTTTCGCTGTTTTTTCAAAAGAACGTGGTTCATGTTCAAACATAAACCTGATTTTGGGATTGGCGAAAGCATGCTCCTGGGCGGTTTTATTGGCCTGAAGATGATCGAACTGGTGAACAATGGTAATCGAGTTCGCAAATTTTGAAATAAACATCGATTCCTCTATAGCAGAATTTCCACCACCAATGACAGTAACATCTTTGCCTTCATAATATTTAGCATCGCAAGTTGCACAATAAGAGATACCTTGTCCTTTGTATTCTTTTTCTCCCTGAACATTCAATGGCTTGTAAGAGGAGCCACTTGCAATAATGATTTTTTTTGCAGAAATAGTTTCGAAACCATCGATTTCGATTTTATGAGCTGCCAGATCAACTTTGGTCACATCCACAGAAAAACGGGTTTTCGCCCCTGCACCTTTTGCTTGTTCTTCCATATAATGCATTAACATGTAACCTTCGATCGGTTTATTGAATCCGGGATAATTACTGACCAGATGAGTAGTGGTAACCTGCCCACCGGGCCGGGCGATATCAACAACAATTGTATCCATTTTTGCCTGGGCTGCATAGATAGCAGAAGTTAATCCTGCTGGCCCTGCACCTAAAATCAGAACATCACAGGAAGTCTGAACCGGTTTAACCTGTTTCAACAATTCTTTATAGCGATCTTCCGTAAGTAATAATTCAAAATTCTTAATAATATCGTCCCGTCGGATATCACCTGTTAACCGCTCTCCAACTATTTCTCCATTTTTAAAAAAAATTAAAGTGGGAGATGATTTAACTCCAAGAGACTCGGCAAGAGGTCTATTTTCCTGCCGAAGAATTTTTACGAATTTAATATCGTTTCCGAAAATTTCGCTTAAGCTCTCGAATTTATCGGCTAATGCTTCGCATGGTGGGCATTCGGTGGAATAGAAATCCAGTACTACCGATTGGCCTTTCAAAACTTCTTTCTCGTATTCGTTTGTATTAATATAAATGATTCTATCATTCATGTTCTACCTCCTTATAAAATTGGGAGTAAAGAGAGAGTCCCATTTCCATGAGTTCTTTTACAGGGCGACAATCCGGGGCCATAATAGAACCCGTTTGGTTTTTCGCCACAGCCGCACATCCTCCACCACAGGCCAATTGAAAGGAACAAGTCCTGCACTGGGGGATAGACGTAATATCTCTATTCTCCCATATATCTATGATCTCTTCTTTATTTGTTACTTCCGGGTAATAAGTACCCAATTCTTCGCCTGCTTTTCCAACTGTTGCAGTGCAGGCATATATTTTCCCTGTATAATCGAAAGCCCATTCTGTTTTTGTACCGGGGCAAGAATCGAACAAAGGAACAGGGCATTCACCATTTTCAAAAATAAACCGTGAAATTGAAAAAGCAGGTTTATGAAATTCTAAAAACCGGGGGTACTCTTTAATAATCTCATAAATCTTTTCATATAAACCGGCACGAGTAAACAATCGCTCGACATTGTAACCGCAGGTATGCAATTCATAGTTTCTTCCGATTTGTGTTTTGAAGCGACTATTTTTTGTCCAGCCTTTATCGATGGCAAATGAAGCAAGGTCTTTGAGATTATCGATATTATCTTTATCTACTACAATACGCAAGTTTATTGGAGTATTCCGTTCGAGGGCGGCATCGATACCTTCTACAATTTTGTGAAAAGTAGGGGTACCATTGGCAAGGAAACGCCGGGAATCATGGGTGGATTGCGTACCGTCAAGAGTTATCTGAATTTCGCGTATGGAAGCTCGGGATAAAATATCCAGGTATTCTTTTAAATTATAACCATTGGTAACAATGGCGACATCCAGACCTCTTTCAGTGGCACCGGAAAGCAGCCACTCCATTTCTTCCCTTGATTTTTCATCATTCAGAAGAGGTTCTCCACCAAAAATCGTGATATATTTCCTTCGATCGGAAAGCCGCTCATCCACATAACGATAAAAAGCATCCACAATCTCTTTACGTAATGATTGGGTTTCGGGTTGATATTCTGCCTGGTAACAATATGAACAGGCAAAATTACAACTGTATCGAGGAACAAAGAAAACCTGGACTTCATCCTGTTCTCTATTTTCAAGGAATTCCAGGTATTTTAGTTTATATCGTTTTTCTTCTTCCTTTTCATCAACCAGGTACCCTTTTTCTACATATTCCTCAATTCCTGTAAAACGATTTTCCAGTATTTCTGTTGCTTTATCCGGCTCCAAAATATCTGCACTACCGGATAACAGGTTAATGAGAAAATAATCTTGTGAATCTTTTAAACGTGAAAAAATGGTATATTTTGATAGAGTTAAATTTGTATTCATAAACCTCTCCCTTGGTTCAGGCGTTTGTAACGAACGAATCGATTATAAATCCCGAATTTCTAAATTCCTCTTAATCGTGACATCCTGCGGCTGTACGAGAAATTTTCGCGCAGCATTGAGCAATGGATTTCTTTCCAGTGGTTGTTGTGTTTGATTTGACTTTTTTTGTTTTTACCAGTGATTTCATACGGTTCTCCTTTAATTTTCTTATTTTTAATCAGTTACACCCACAGCAGCAGAGTTTTTTCCAGCCGATGACCGTAAAGCTTGCTACTTCAATTTTTCCCTTCGGGTACGGAGTGCTTTCTTCCAAAATCTGGATATCGATAAATCCTCTATCTTGTAAGGTTTTCATATACTGATCTTTTGTAACTGCTCCAGCCCAGCATTCAGCAACAGCAGCGGGATCGTTTGCATACTCATCAGGAACTTTTTCAGTTGCGAAGATGTCGCTTACAACAAAACGACCACCCTTTTTTAAAACCCGGTGAATTTCTTTCCACACATTTTCTTTATTCTTTGCATGATTGATCGTGCAATTGGAAATCACAAGGTCCGCACATGAATCGGAGAGTCCAAAATCTTCAAGAGTAGCATTACGAAATTCAACATTATTTAATCCCAGTTTTCGAGCGCTTTTTCTTGCTTTTTCGAGCATGCCATGAGAAATATCGATGCCATAGGCAAATCCTTTTTCCCCAACTTCGATTGCCATTTTTAGAACATCGTTTCCTCTTCCACTTCCAATATCCACACACACTTCACCATCTTTCGGTCTTGCGTATTGTAAGGCATTACCACATGACAGGCAGCATGAGCTTCCTGATAATTCGCTGTATCTTTTGTCTATTTCTAAAATAAAATCATCCGTTCTATTCATATTTCCTCTTTAATGTATCCGATTGGTTTCTATTCCTGTAATTATCCTTTGTTTCGAAGTGTAACCAACACGGTTATGTTAAAAAGTAACAAATCGAAATAATATTATAATCGAAATAATGAAAAAAATCAACTCCCACTTAAATGAAAAAGCAAAACTCAATTTGAGTGCGAAAAATAAGCAGACCTATTCTAATGGATTTTTCTTAACTGCTATTCTGCTTATTCTTTAATTATAAAACAGTGTGCCTGTTTTACTTCCCCTAAACCTTATTTATTCTTTTTATTCAGATGAATGAATACAAAAAAGAATATGACCATGGGAACAAATATTGCAACTGCAAGTTTATAGATATCAACATCCTGAAAAAATTCTACCCACACAAGAGCCTCAAATCTTATGCTTTATCTTGAACCGTATACCACCTAGGAAAGAAGACATCACATTAAAAAGCATACTAAAAATAAGAGCAATAAGAGCAAGAAGTACAAATCCTGCGATACCACAAATGGAAGCAAAAAACATCCCACCGGTTACTTTCCCTCTTATATTACTTAAAATCTGAGGAAAATAAAACGCAATTTCCTGGAAAGATTGCTTAAAAATTCCGAATGTGGCACCAAGTATTAATCCTGCAAGAGCTCCGAACCCACCGAGAAAAAACATCAATGAAAAAGGTTTAATGGATTTAATAACGATTTCCTCGGATTCCTGGCTGGATTTCATTGGCGATGGCGCTGCCGTTTCTTTCATCATACTTATAGGTTCTTTCTGATTTGCTCCGCAAAAATTACAATAAGCGGCATATGTTGGAATCCGGG
Organism: Acidobacteriota bacterium; assembly: GCA_021817755.1. Classification (GTDB taxonomy): domain Bacteria; phylum Acidobacteriota; class Aminicenantia; order UBA2199; family UBA2199; genus JAKAGC01. Next base: position 5,996 of record JAKAGC010000070.1, read on the forward strand.
ATTGGCAATACTTACAATGAACAAAATCATAATCGCGACTCACAGGTTGAGCCATAGGAGCAAGGGGTTCAGATTCAGTTTTTATCTTAAAGGGTTTGTCTTCTTCCTCATCCTTAATAATACCAAATTCACGTGTATCTATTACTTTAGCTGCTTCAACAACTTTTTCAGATTCTTTTTCCGAAAAAGAGAAGGGTTTCAAATCATCTTTCGGTTGAGGCTCTTCCGGAATAATGATTTCAGTTTTTGCAGCGGGAACGAAGCGTACATAAGGATCGGCTTCTACCCATTGAGCACCATCATGTAGATACCATCTACCGGTTTTACCACCAAGCATCCAGTATTTCCCGGTTTCATCCTGAACCATTAAACGCATCAATTCGGATTTCATATGATCGGTGGTAATTTCGCCACGGGTTAATTTATTTTTTAATTCTTTATAACGGTCCTCGGTTTCCTTAAATTTTTTTTTTAATTCATCCATATTCATAATTCCCCTCCTATACCGGGGTTAGTTTTTAAAATAAGATCCCTCATAACACCTACAAGGTAAAAGGAACCGGTTATGAGTATTTCGTTCTTAGATTGACGGGCGTCATTATACGCCTCTTCCAGATTATCAATAATACTAACGGATTTGTTATATCGCTCAAACACTTTTTTTAATTCAATTGCGGGGATAGCACGAGGAGATAAAGGCCTGGTCAATATTATTTTCCCCGCAAAGGGAATAAGTAACCGGATCATCTCCTTATAGTTTTTATCTTCGAGAACTCCAAAAATAAGAGTTAAATCTTTTTTATTTCGTTGTTCAAGAAACGTAACAAGAGCATGAACACTCTCTGTATTATGGCTTCCATCAAGAATAACGGGAGGATTAAGGGATAACGTTTCAATCCTTGCAGGAATAAAAGCAGAAGAAATTCCCTTACTAACAGTTTCAGTCGGAATAGGTGAAGGAACAAGTTCAGGATGAGATTGAGCAAAAACTTGAACAGCTTTTATTGCCGTAGCAGCATTTTTTCCTTGATGAATTCCATTTAAATGGATATCGTAATGGAACTCTTGTTCTTCCGATCTATATGAGCACCGGTAAAAAGAGTCATTATCAATAATATCCAAAGAATCTTCCTGATCTGTGACATAATAAAACGGAGCCTTTCTTTCGAGAGCAATTTTTTTGATTACATGGCTTGCAATGGAAGGAGCAGGACAACCGGAAATAATTGGTATTTCTTTTTTTATAATTCCGGCTTTCTCTTCTGCGATATCTCTCAACCGGGTTCCAAGAATTCGTGTATGCTCTTTTGAAATACTTGTTATAACAGTAATGGCTGGAGTTACTGAAGAAGTAGCATCTAATCTTCCGCCAAGCCCTACTTCGAGAACGGCAACATCCACTTTCTCTCTTTCAAAATAATCAAGAGCAATTAAAAAAGTGTACTCAAAAAAAGTAGGAGGAGAATCAATTATTTTTTTGCTAATAAGATTATCAGCCACCTTTTTTACCCTTTCATAGCTGTTGACAAAGGAATCCTGAGGAATCCATTGACCATTTATAATGATTCGTTCTCGGATATCTCTGAGATGAGGAGAAGTAAACAATCCCACCTTTAATTTGAAGGCTTGAAGAATAGCGGAAATAAAATGCGAGGTCGAACCTTTCCCATTCGAACCCGCAACCTGAAAATAAGGGATTTGCCGGATACCCGGAGACATACCGGCAATAATGGAACAGGTATTATTGATTCCTAATCGCATCCCCTGGAATTCATATGAGCTACTCAAACACTCCAGGACTTCGGGGTAATTCATTTGCGGGTATAATATCCTCAGCGACTTATTGATTTATTTTATCGTCGATTTCCTCTTCAAATTCATTTTTAACACCGAGTACTAGAGAAGCACCATCATATATCTGACGCACTGCCTTTTTCTGTTCCTGGTAGGAATTGATGGTTTCTTTAACCCGGGCAAGTTCTTCTTCGATTTTGGCATCGATGATTTCAATTTGTTTTTTCGATTCTCTTAATGTGGTTTCATAAAAAGTTCTTGCTTCATCGTTTAATTTAGTCATGAGATACTCCTTTGGTTTGTTATTTTTTTATTTTTAACCATTGGTTTTTCCAGATTTTAACCCGAACATTATCTTTAATTGCGGGTTTGAATTTCCATTGTTTGATGGTTTCTTCAATTAATGAATTTAACTTGGGTATATTTGATTTTCGAATCAACTTAACTATCTCAACATTCCCGTTTTGATCGACGAGGAAACTAACGAGTATCTGTTCATCGGTCATCATAAGACGCTGAATGGCATGAGTAAGGTTTATAGCCTGGTCATTAAGAGGAGTGGGTTGAGAATCTACTTCATTGGGAGAGAGAATATCACCTTCCTTGACTCCCACCTTTTTTTCAGTTGGTTCTACAACTGGTTCGACTACCTGTTTTTTTTGTTCCACAGGTTGCTCTTCAACTTTTTCTTTTGGCAGCGATTCCGTAGGTTGTTCGATTTTCTTAGGTTCTTCTTTTATTTTTTCAGGTTCTTTTACGGCTTCTTTTGTAGTAGATCCATTTTCGGGTTTTGTTTGAACTGGGGTGGTTGAAGATTGTTTTTCAGTTGTAGGTTGATTTGTTATTTTCTGCTCGGCTGCTTTTTTTTGTTGATCGGTGAGTTCCTGGTTTTTTGTATCAGGGAGAGTTACAGGAGTCTGAGTAGAAGTAGAAGGGGTGGTAGTGGTTTGCGTGGTATCTACAGTAGGTGTCTGAGTTGTCTGTTGATTAGACGTTCCGGAAACATCAACTTTCCCCGGTTGGGTAGAAACAGGTGTAGAAGTTTTGCTACCGGAACCGGCAGTTAATAAATATATAGCGATCACAACGATTAATACGGCTATAACAGCGAGAAGAATATACAAGAATTTTCGTTTCTTTTTATCCTCATCAATTTCAGCATGAATATGAGAATCGATAGAGAACGGAGTGGAAACAATTTCCTTTTTAGGAGGTTCAATGGGAGGAGTTTCAATAATATCATCATCGAAATTAATTTCAATAATAGGTCGGAATTCTTCCTCATGCTTCTCTTCTTTTTTCAGCAATTCGGTTTTCATTTCTACCGGAGGAGCCATTTTAACCGTATCTTTCGAGGGTATTTCAGGAAATTTATCTTCCAGAATCTGCTCATCGACTGAGAGTTCCAGGATATCGGTAGTACCGTTACCGGTATCTTTAATGGGTTCACGATGAATCCGGCGGATCGGATGTGGTGATGTTCCGATATTAACCTGTGCACCTTCCTTAATAATTTCTTCTTTGAATAGCGTATAAAGGAAATGGGCCATGTGAACAGGTTCGGGTGTATTTTCAAAATTCCTTACCAAATAGGAATCAAGAACTTTTATCATTTCGGAAGCCTTCTGGTAACGTCGTTCAGTATTGAATTCCAGAGCTTTGAGAAGAATGTTTTCCAGTTCCGGATCAAAATTCTTCTTTACCTGGCTGGGTTTAATGATTTTTCCTTCTTGTACTCTCTTAAGTGTAAGCAAATCGGTAGAGCCTAAGAACAATTTTTCTCCGGTAAGTAACTCAAAAAGGATTATTCCCACTGAGTATAGATCGGAACGAAAATCGATATTGCTTTCCCCGCGGGCTTGTTCAGGAGACATATAAAGAATTTTCCCCTTCAAAGCACCTGCAAGAGTTTGATGCATTTTGGTTGAAGCTTTTGAGACGCCGAAATCGGTTAATTTGACATTTCCATCGTAAGAGATAAGAACATTGGGTGGAGAGACATCACGGTGAACGAGTTCAAGACGTTTTCCTGTAGCATCGGAAGCAGAATGTGCATACCCAAGAGCCTGGAGTACTTTAATAATAAGGTATATGGATAATTCCTCAGGCATGCGAATGCCGTTCTGAGATAATTTATTTAGAATTAGCCGTAAATCCTTTCCAGGAACATATTCCATCGCTATAAAATAATGATCGTCTTTTTTCCCAAGATCATGAATCTGTACAATATTGGGATGTGAAAGCTGCGCAGCGATTTTGGCTTCATCAACAAACATCTCGATATATTTTGCATCTTCACCATAACCGGTAAGAATTTTTTTCAAAGCAATAATTTTTTCAAAGCCCTTGACCCCTTTCTTTTTGGCTTTGTAAATTTCAGCCATTCCTCCCCTGCCGATGAGCCCAAGGATTTCATAGTTCCCGAATTCATCTGTGTTTTCTTTTTTATAAACCATTTCGGGAGGAAGAGGTGTGGTTTTGGGAGTCTCCTTTTGTACCGGTTTTTTGGGGGCTATTCCCAATCCGGAAAGAGTTTCTTCAAATTTTTTGGAGATATCGTCTTCAATTTTTTTATCACGAGTAACTACGATCTTTTTTTCTTCTTTTTTACCCTGACCTTTCAATAAATCCAAAAATTCCAGATCGATTTTCTGTGTAGTATCGGGAGTGGTTTTGACTGGAGAATCGGTTACATGTCTTGTAATTGGAACAGTTACCGGACCGGTACTGGGTGGTTTCGGTGCTGTTGGTGTTTGTGGCGCTTGAGAAGGAGTTGAATATTGGGGAGAACCCGCAGGCTTCTGTGGCCTATCCATGACCTGAGTCACAGGGGCACTTGTGGGAGGTGGTGTAATGGGACGCGTAACACGATCCATCATTTGTGTGACTTGTGATTCTTTCGGAGCGTTTTCATTTTTGGGTACAACACGGGTGACCGGTGGAGTTACCGGGCGAGTCTCTTTTGAACTTTTATTGGCAGGGTCTCCGTTTATTTTAATTTCATAACCGGGTGAAGAATGAACCTGCTCGATAATATCACCGAATAAATCTTCCGAAGTCAATTCCTTCTTATCCTGGAGATTTTTTAGAGTAGGAATTTTTGCCGTATCGGAAACGGAAACCTGGGCCAGAGGTTGAGTG
>JAKAGC010000071.1 GCA_021817755.1 Acidobacteriota bacterium
ATCTTATGAAGCAAGAGTAGAGCTTCTTTAAATTCATCGAAATTCGTATACCATAACCCCCCATTACTTCGTTTGCACTGCCCTCGCAGAACTTCTGTGCGTCCGTTTGCTAAAACCGGTTTTTCAATCGCCCATGCTTCTAATGTAACCATGGACAATGATTCGAACTGCGATGGAATTACAAGGAATTCTGCTCCTGCAAGTGCATCGAATTTATCCTCATCTTGCATGAAACCCGTATAAATAATTCGTTGATGATTCGGTATAGGAATCACGCTTTTCCCCATTAGAACAAGCGTAAGATCCAAATCCGTTTCAGCGAGAAATCTCAGATAAAATCGAAGTAATTCAGGAACTCCTTTGTTTTCATCCAATCTGCCGATATAAACAAAGTATTTACTTTTAATTCCGAATTTCTGCCGGAAACGGTCCGGGTGATAGCTTTCCGGAATTTCTGACCCAACTCCCACGATATCTCCCAATACGTCCTCATTACCCGATATATTGTGAATCATCTCTTTTTCTTCGTGGGAATTATAGATAATTGCACCCGGCCAATGGAAAAAATCTTTAAAAAGACGAAGATATATCACCGGATCATGTTCAGCAGTAGGCACCAGGATTGCTTTATCTTTAAAGCGTAAAACCCCATGATAAGAGTGGTAATAACGGTAAGAGAAAAAGATAAAATAATCGAATTCATCATAACGTTTTTCCAGAGAATTTAATAGGTCGGGGAATAATGGGCCTTGTTCATCTATCCATTGTATTTCATCGTCTAAACAATGTTCATCTTCAAAAATTTTTTCCTGAATTTTTCCGAATCGTAACGGATCTCTTGGAGAGGTAACTTTAAAACGATTGACTTGTATATTATCTATTAGCTCTATTTCTTCCGTATAGTAATGTTCCCAGGTGATATAATCGTGAGCAGAAGAGGTAAACACTTCCACTTCAAAGTATTTTGCCATTTTTTGAGCAATTAGCCGGGCGTGGTATTCCGCTCCTCCGTTGATATCCAACCCATATCTTTGGACAATAATGCCCAGCTTTTTATCTTTCTTCATCATATCGTATAATTATAACACAAAAATCCATACATGAATATATTAAAATTCACTATCACTCATTCATTTTCAACTATTCAGGCTATTCTGTTACTGATTTTTAGAACCATGAAAGTAGTAATTTTATGCGAAAATTTGGCTGTTTGAAAAAGTCCCATGATGAAGTCATAAAAGTTTTGTCTTTGGAATAACGTTTCGGTGGAAATTGTGGATACTGTTAAAATCTTCTCTAAAAATAGAATTTGCTACAATAGCCAACAGAGAAGTTTAATAAAGGTTATTTAAAGATTTTTTCTTCATAAAGAAAGAGAAAAAAGTGAAAAATATAAAGGAATTACGTGAGAAAAAAATTGACATTTTCTCAAAATTAAGCTATAAACAATTCTTATTTTTCAAAAACAAGATTCGACTAAGAAAGAAGGAGGTTGTTGTGAATATTTACGTTTGCATCAAACAAGTCCCCGATACTGAAGCCGTACTCCAGGTGAAAGACGGGAACAGAATAAACGAAGACAATATTAAATGGATTATCAGTCCCTATGACGAATATGCAATCGAAGAGGGGTTGAAACTCAAAGAGAAACAGGCAGGTTCTACATTGACCCTTATAACACTTGGACCCGCTCGCGCTGAAAGCGCATTAAGAAGCGGATTAGCTATGGGTGTTGAGAACGCCATTCATATTGAAACCCCCGAAATTATGGATCATAAAAACGTCGCCAGGGCACTCGCCAATGCTATAAAACAGGATCCCAATTTTGGAGTCGTATTTACCGGTAAACAGGCCATCGACGATGATTCCTATCTCACACCAATTTACCTTTCCGAATTCCTCGGAGTTCCTGTAGCTACTAATGTTATTTCTTTCTCCCTCGAAGGAGACAAAGTACTTGTAGAACGCGAAATCGACGAAGCAGCCAAAGAAAAAATCGAAATGCAGATCCCTTGTGTTGTCGCTGTGACCAAAGGAATTAATACTCCCAGATATGCTTCTTTAATGGGAATTATGAAATCGAAGAAAATCCCAATTAAAAAATTCACTCTCGCTGAGGTTGGTATTACAGAATTGAAGAACCGGATTAAAACCGAAAAATTGTTCTCTCCCCCTGAAAAACCCCAGGGTAAAATCATTCCTGGTGAATCCGAAACTGCTGTCAAAGAACTGGTTACGCTTCTCAAAGAAGAAGCCCGAGTATTATAGGAGGTCATCATGGCAAACATTGGCGTTTATATTGAATTAAAAGGAGACCTATTTAAGAAATCAAACCGGGAAGCACTTGGGCTGGCCAAAAAAAGCGGTAAAGATGTTTATGCCGTTTTATTTTCCAATACACCCGAAAAATATACCGATGAATTAAAAGGCATTAAAAAGATTATTTGTGTTAAAGGAAGCGATCTAACTTATAATCCCGCTTTATATGCAGATACTCTGGCAAATATTATTACTCAGTTCGATCTAACTTATTTTGTTGGAATTTGCTCTGCACAAGGTAAAGATTTATTCCCCAGGGTTTCTGCAAAAATCGAAAACGCATCCCTACTCAATGACTGTGTTGCAGTAGACATCGATAATAACCGGTTTACCAAACCCGTTTATGCAGGAAAATTATTATCCCAGTTTGTAATTGAAGAGGGTTTTCGTATGGCAACCCTTCGACCCAACATTTTTCAGGCTGAACCTGTATCCGGAGATGTCCCGGAAATAGTTGAATTTCAACCTGTTTCAAAAGAAGACAAGAGCCGGATTGTTGAGGTTATTAAAAGCGCATCCAAGAAAATAGATCTCACAGAAGCTGAAATCATTGTTTCCGGTGGAAGAGCAATGAAAGCCAAAGAAAACTTCAACATTATTGAAGATCTTGCCGCTTTGTTGAATGCAGGTGTCGGTGCATCCCGCGCCGCTGTCGATGCAGGCTTTGCTTCACATGATATGCAAGTCGGCCAAACAGGTAAAGTTGTTAACCCCAAACTCTATATTGCTTGTGGTATTTCAGGTGCAATTCAACATTTCGTCGGAATGAAAACATCCAAAATTATTGTTGCTATTAATAAAGATCCCGAGGCTCCTATTTTCAAAAAAGCAGATTATGGAATCGTCGGTGATCTCTTTAAAGTAGTTCCACTCCTCACTGAAGAATTGAAAAGCCGTATGTAATATATATTTACTCCCGAATCCACCGCGTCCATTTAAAAAATTCATACCGGTGGATTCGGAACTTTAATTTTTTCTGCAATGTCGTTTAAAAAAAAAGGAAAATATATTGACTTTTCGTTTGTAATATTTTAATCTATAACCGTAAAAATTATTTAAGGAGAAGAGCACATGAAATTCTTAATCGTGGATGATTCGTCAACAATGAGAAGGATTATAAAGAATTCGTTGAAACGCATCGGTTTTGAAGATATACTGGAAGCCTCAAACGGAAAAGAAGCCCTTGAAATATTCCAGGATGCCGATATTATCCTTACTGACTGGAATATGCCCGAAATGGATGGTCTCGAATTTGTTAAAACAGTACGTTCTAAGGATAAAGCTATCCCTATCCTGATGGTTACTACCAACGCTGCGAAAGATGATATCGTCGAAGCCTTGAAAAATGGCGTGAACAACTATATCGTGAAACCTTTTACTCCTGAAACACTAAAAGAAAAAGTCGAAGCCGTCTTAAAATAGTAAAGAACATGGACCAAAAAGAGATTGACTCATTGTTTAACCAGGGCAGCATCTCTGAATTTAATAAGAAACAGGATGAATTGATTAAAAATCTTTCCGGAAAAGAGAAACGGGAAATCTCACCTCTTGACCCTTTCGGGACTGTTTCTTCTGAATCCAGAAAAGGAAAAGTAATCGGACAACTTTCCAAAGTAACCGAAGAATCCGAAGCAGGAACCAATATGGTTATGGGCTACCTGGAAAATGTTCTAAATGTTGTATCCAGACAGCAGAGTTTTATTAAAGACATTCTAACCAGATACAAGGAAAATCCCGGTGCTATACATACCGATGAGGTTCTCTCTTACCTGAACGATAACAATTTTGCAATCGAAGATTTGATTTTTTCTGCTATGGATGCATTTCAATTTCAGGATATCGGCAGGCAAAAACTGATGAAAGTCATGTACACGCTTGCCCGGCTTAATGAATATCTAAACGAACTACTCGGCGGTGAAGAAAATAGGGAAAAAGCATTTGGTCATCAAATTGAGAAACGAACCCTTGAAAAAGATAAATTTAAGGATGATGTTGATGACATTGTTCATTCATACAAAGTCACTAAACCCGAAGAGACTCCCTCTGTAACTGCAACTGCTGCAGAATCAGTCAAACCCGCAGTTAAAATCGAACCTCCAAGACCACAACCACAACCTCAAACAACTCCACCTCAACGCCCTCAGCCCCAATCCCCTCCGGTTAATCGTCCTCCCGCCACTCCACAAGTTCCAATAAGACCAGTAGCACAGACACCATCACAACCCCAGCGTCCTCAGCAAACTCCGCAATCAATTAGACCTCAACCACCCTCCCAGCCCACACCTCCACCACAACCAAGACCTCAATCCCCTCATGTCGAAGCTCTTTCCAAATCAACCCCTACTGTAGCTCAATCCAATGCCGATGTTGATGATATTATTGCCGAATTTCAGGGCAAAAAGAAAAAAACAGAGGAAGCATCCGGTACACGGCTCGATAATTCGGATATCGATAATTTGATCGCTGAATTTCAAAAAAAAAATAAACCCGTTTAAACCCGCATTATTGTTTTAACTAAACCCTGGTCTTGTGGTTCAGCCTTCCGGGCTTTACCACAAGAACAGTATTATTTGGATTCTATTATTGTTTTTGCTATTTTGATTCAGATAAAGTAATCCCTCATCAAAAGGAAAGGAAAATCAGGAATAAAACACTTATTGGATTAGTCTATTTTTGTCAAATAGATTTTCTCAGAGAATAGGGGAGGAAAGGAATATGGAGCCAAGCAGAATCGAACTGCCACCTCAGCCTTGCGAAGGCTGCGTTCTCCCGTTAAACTATGGCCCCGATCAGACGTTTTACTTCATCCCAGCGGTCAGGTCCCATTTTAGCTCCCACCACTTCGATGATTTTTGCTGAAACAATAGATCCTATTTTACCACAAATATCCAGGGATTGTCCACTGGTAAGCCCATAAAAAAATCCCGAAGCGTACAAATCTCCTGCGCCTGTGGTGTCTTTAGGAATAGCTTTTATAGGTTCAATTCTGTATTTTTTGTCTTTTTCCCGGATTAAAGAGCCATCCTTTCCTATCTTAACAATAGCAGTTGAACAGAGGGAGGCGATAAAATCCAGAGCCGATTCCGCATCGTTTTTGCCAGAAAATACCCGAGCTTCTTCTTCATTGGCAAAAACAATGTCCACGTATTTTTTTACTATTCGATGGAGGAATTCGATATTTTCACGGACAATATTATAACTGGCCAGATCGATTGCAATACCACATCCGGCATTATTAGCTAATTCAAGCGCCTTTTCAACAAGTTCGTAGTTTTGTACCAGGTATCCTTCAAGATGAAAATAATCATATCCCATAAAATTCGGTTGAGTTAAATCAGATGCATTGAGCTCAACTGCTGCTCCAAGGTAGGTTGCAAATGTACGCTCCGAATCAGGGGAAACCATAATAATCGATTTTCCTGTGTCTACCTTTCCATTAAAAAGAGTTGCGCAAATATTGTTTTGCTCCATATAGGAACAGAAAAAAGAACCATAATCATCTTTTCCTGTTTTCCCGATATAGCCTGCAATCCCTCCCAATTGGGAAAGACCGTGGATAGTATTTGCTGCCGAACCACCCGATGCACGCTGCATTTCCATTCCTGATGATGCGATTCTTTGAAGTATCGCTTCCATCTTCTCCCGGTCGATTAATGTCATACTACCCTTTGGAAGGTTGAAATCCTTTAAAAATGTATCACTGTCGATATTTATCAATAAATCTACCAATGCATTTCCGATGCCCAGTACTTTCTTAATCATTTGTTCAATACCATCCTTGTCATTTGGCCAAAAAAGAGTAAAAAAACGTAGAATTCATTCTTATTTAATTATATTGTTCCGGCGCATATAATCGGCCAGGTGATCGATAAGTTCTTTTATTTTATCACTTTCATTTCCCTGAGCAGCATATTGCAACTCCTTTGCGATTTCTGATCCTTCATCTAAGCCGAAAATTCCGGAAGTTCCTTTTATATCATGGGCAATACGGGCGATTTCTGCGAACTTTCCTTCATTGAACAAGCTTGTCATTTCGACAATGTTCATCGCCGTTGATTCCATGAACTCCTGTTTTAATTCCTCCATAAAAATTTTATCTGTATCCGTCATCGTTCTTCCTCCTCTCGATACAACGATGCAAATGAGTATATAATATATCGTATTTTTACCAGGAAATATTAAAGGGAGAAAAAATTATAACTTCCCGGTAATAATGCGTTCGATATTATTCTTATCATCCATTAAAAGAATGGTCGCATTGAGCGAATTCAGTTCTCGTTCATCCAGAAGTGCATATGCAGCAACAATTATCCGGTCACCCGCTGCCACCAGGCGAGCCGCTGCTCCATTTAAAACAAAATCCCTTGATCCCTTCTGAGCAGCAATAACATATGTCGAAAGTCTATTGCCGTTATTTATATTATAAACTTCCACTTTTTGAAATTCCCTTAGCCCTGCTTTTGTTATGATATCGGGATCGATGGAGATACTGCCGGAGTAATTAATATTCGCCCCGGTTACACGGGCATCGTGAATTTTTGAGATTAAAAACGGAATTAACATTTAAATTTCTCCTAAAATAAAATTATCGATCAATCTTGTTCTTCCTACCCGGATCGCAGCTGCAACTAGCGTATTGTTCATTTCGATTACTTCGATTTTTTCAAGATTATCCAGGCTAACCGCTTCCACATAATCGATCGTAACTGCTTTTTCATTTTTTATCCGGTCACTGATTAATTCTACCAATTCTTTTGCATCTCGCAATCCTTCCGATATTTTCTTCTCAGCGTAATGTAATGCGTCTTGCATACATAATGCTGCCTGCCGTTCGGAAGGTGAGAGATAAACATTTCGAGAAGAAAGTGCCAGTCCATCCGGATCCCGTACAATCGGAAGAGTACGAACCCGGATTTCCATATTCAAATCCAATACCATCTTTTTTATAATCGTTGCCTGTTGGGCATCTTTTCTTCCAAAATAAGCAGAACATCTCCCTACAATGTTGAATAATTTCGAAACAACTGTTGTAACACCACGAAAATGATTTTCTCTTGATCTCCCACATAAAACTTTACCCAGTTTTTCCACTTCCACATAAGTCGTAAACCCTTTTGGGTAAATCTCAGATAATGCCGGCAAAAATAAAATATCCACATCCATATCTTCCAGCATTTTGGAATCACGTTCCGTATCTCTAGGATAGGCATCGAAATCTTCGGAAGGGCCAAATTGAGCCGGATTTACAAATAATGATACTACAGTTATGTCTGTTTCGTTTTTACTGGCTCTTACCAAACTCAGATGTCCTTCGTGAAGGTATCCCATTGTTGGGACAAACCCAATCGATTTCCCCTCAAGCCTATATTTGTTTAATTTGTTTCTTAAATCATTTATTGTCTGTACCGTAATCATCGTTTTCTACTCTTATAATTGTTTTTTTATATGAAAGCTTTCTTCGTCCCCTGGGAAATTACCCGACCGGATATCGTCGATGTAGTTTCGGAGGGCGTCGTGAATAGTCGAATAGAGATTAGCATATTTTCGGACGAATTTGGGTATATAAGCATCAGTGAAGCCAACCATATCGTGGAAAACCAAAACTTGTCCATCACAATTTTTTCCTGCTCCGATGCCGATAGTCGGTATTGAAATCGCTTCCGAAATACGGCCAGCCAATTCATCCGGCATCGATTCCAGAACAATCGCAAAAACTCCCCGTTTTTCAAGTTCTATCGCATCTTCTAAAATTTCATCCGCTTTTTCTTTCACTTTCCCTTGCATTTTGAATCCACCCAATGCGTGGAGCGATTGTGGGGTCAATCCCAGGTGTCCCATTACAGGTATTTCTGCATTGATAATGGCATCGATTGCAGCAAAACGTTTTCTTCCACCTTCCAGTTTTACTCCTTCTGCCCCTCCTTCCTTAACGAACCGGATTGCATTTTCCACTGCCTGTTGAGGGCTCACATGGTAACATCCGAATGGCATATCTGCTACTACCATTGAAATCGGTTCAGCATTAGAAACCAACCGAGTATGATAAATCATTTCTTCCACAGTTACTTTCATTGTATCCGGGGCACCTTGAAGTACCATTCCCAGTGAATCTCCAACCAGGATTATATCAATACCCGCATCAGAGGAAACTTTCGCAGTCGGATAATCATAAGCTGTAATTGCAGATATTTTTTCACCTGTTTTCTTTTTTTTCTTTAATGTAATAATTGTTTGTTTATTCTCATGCCGGCGCATAGTAACGTGTTCCTTTTTTGTGTTCCTTTATCTCCTTTACCAGATTCCCGATGTCATCCGGATTATCCAGCTCGACTTTTTCCATATTAACTACTAAAAGTGGCGATGACTTGTAATTGAAAAAGAAGTAATTATAAGCTTCAAATACTTCTCTCCAATATTCAGTCGGAGCACTCTTCTCTTCTGCTGTTCCCCATTGCTGAATCCGTTTCATCATCTCTGCAAAGGAGATCTGGAGATAAATTACCAAATCCGGGTTAATGACCGTCCTGGAAAAAATATTAAAAATTTTCTTATATATTTCCAGTTCTTCGTCATTAAGAGTTAGATGAGCGTATATCCCATCCCTGAAAAATATATAATCGCTAATTGTGGTTTTTTGGAATAAGCCTTTTTGATTGATATCCATTTGTTGAGAGTAGCGATTTAGTAAAAAAATCAGTTGGTTTTTTAACGCTACATTATTGTTATTATTGGATATTGTATTGAAAAAATCATTAAAAAATGGATTCTCTTTATTGTCAAGAATAAGGCGTGAATTGAATTCTTTCGATAAGATTTCGGATAGACGTGTTTTTCCAGACTTAACCAACCCATCGACAATTATATATTTAAATTCATTCATATGGATTAAGATTATACCATTCAATGTTTTTTTTGTAAATCTTTTTTAATGGAATTCCGTAATTCTCATGGTTGTCACGGGTTTTCATCCAATTTGTACTATATTAGAGGCGGAAATTTATTTGATTTTATATTAGTTTATTGTTCAGGTTCCCGTGAAATGACACCTCTCTCTATCAATACATTAACCTGGTCATGAACTGCCTCTGCAAATCGCAAGAAATGTGGGATTGTTAAGTGAACATAGGAATGAATATTAATTAACCCCGGTTCCTTTATATCCCGGATTCCCATTCCCATACATATTTCTTCTGCATTCAAATTGAAAGATATCAAATTTGTAAAAAGATGTATTGCTTCTTCATCATATATTTCTATTTTTTCTTCTCTCATTGGAAACTCCTTTTTATTTTGATTTCCAGGTTTTTTTCTCGATTTTTTTTAAGTAATTATATAGTCTTGTTTCACTGTCAGTCAGGATCACTTGACTATTCTTTTGAGTTTGCCTTTCTTGCTTAATTACTTCAGGTTTAACTGTGAATCCCAATTTCATAAAGGCCTTTTTTATTGTTTTTTCGTTTCCTTCAATTAATGTTTCATAGCTGATTAATATACTACGTGAAATATTTTCAAGTCCCGCGATAATCGCATTATTATTATGAAACCAATCCAGTTTGAAGCTTGAAATCCCACGTCTCATGATACTCGAAAAGACTTCCGAAGGATTCCTGAATACGAATATTACACGCATATTTTTGGCGATATGACGATAAAAAAACAAAGAAGGGATATGCACCACTTTTAATCCGACCAGCCGCTTACTATCATTCAAAATTCGTACTACTTTATTCAATTCCACTATATTTTCTTCTGTCATTGCGTGATCGATTAATCTTTTTTCCAGTTCTTTTGCTGCCGATAATTCAAAATATCCATCTTCATTGTATTGATCTGCTGTTATATCCGAGGGAAAATGCACGCCTGCGCTCTCCAATAATTTACATACCAGCGATGTTCCGCTTCTCGGGTGTCCTGCAACAAAAATTCCATTCTGTAATACCAATGGCTTGATTCCGTTTTCCTGTATATTCAAGTTATCCATAATCGAAAAAACCTCCACTTTGATTATATCATAATTTTAATTGCATCTGACCAGTTTCATTTATTTTATTTTAAAACCTCTCCACATAAACGCCCTTGAAAAGTATTCAGTGCTATCATCCTATTTCGAATCGCTTGTAAAACCCCACTTCTATTCAATGTCCATTCAGGAGCATAAAAAATTTCCGCATCTCGTTCCCCTGTTAAACGGTGTATCACTATATCCCTATCCAATCGTTCTAACATGTTTACGATTAAATTAACATACTCTTCCTTTTCTAACAGTTTAAAAGGTTCTTTTTTGTAAAGCTTTAACAATGCCGTATTTTTTAGTAAATGCAACAGGTGGAATTTTATTCCAGCAGGTTTCAGCCGGTTCATCTCAGCAATCGTTGCCATCAAATCCTCTTCAGTTTCTCCGGGAATCCCAATTATTAAATGCACGACTACATCCAAAGATAATTCTTTTAACCGGAAAAACGTATCGAGAAATTGTTGATAAGAATGATTACGCTTAAGGAATTTCAGGCTCTTTTCATGTATCGATTGAAGGCCAAGTTCAATCGATAAGTAGATCCGTTTGTTCAATTCATTTAACAACCCATATACCGG
>JAKAGC010000793.1 GCA_021817755.1 Acidobacteriota bacterium
CTTCCCAATTTGTGATAGTTTAATTTGCAAGAATCTCGCTTTAAGTTCAGGAGCCAATGCGCGGGGAGTCTCTTCCAGATATTTTTTCAAATTCAGAAGAGATTTTTCTTCTGCGTCTGTACGATTTTCTTTTATTATCAATAGTTCGTACTGCGTCAATTTGTCTTTGACATATTGGGAATATTTATCATTGTCAAAATAGCTTTCAAGGATGGCATCATACGAATAAGCAGATAAATCGGAAACAAGAAGATTCTTTTCAAGATCATAAATAATGGCATTTGGGATCGAATTAAGAACAAATGGGGAATGAGTGCTTACAATAAATTGAACCCTAGGGAAAAAACGCGTTAGAAAAGGTAAAATCTTTTTCTGCATATCGATATGCAAATGACTTTCGATCTCGTCGATCAATACTATTCCCTGTGAATCATAACTTTTAGTTTTCCGCTGTTCCATCCGCATGATTAGATCAGTAATAATATTGATTATCGCAGAATATCCATCGGCTAATGTATTAAAATCAAAAGGTTCCCTTTTATGCTGGATAATTTGAAAATTGAATTGTTTCCTGTCGAATACAAGTTTCAGGCTGGGGTCATCGAAGAGTTCCCTCAATGCATCTTCGAACATTCCAAACCAATTATCTATAGATTTCACCGTTTCATTATCCGCATCATCACGAGCAAATGACTTTTCAGCTTTTAAATTGACAATATGTTGAAGAAAAACTTCTCCCGGTTTTTCATTAATTTTAGAGCGTTCTTTTAATTCGATAGATTTTAATCCATCCGGTTTTTCAAAAAGAGAACTATGTCTGGCATCATAAAAGGCAAGAACTAACTCTTTTTCCAGGGAAGATTGAGTGAATCCTTTCAATTTGGTATTAAAATTCCAAGAAACTGCTGTCATATAATTCGGCTGATTATTGAAACGATTGGCCAGTGTTTCCAAAATCGATGTTTTACCACTACCATTTTTTCCGGTCAGAATAAGATGTTTTCGTTCCGTTTCAGAGAGTGGGATATGAATGTTTTCAAGGTGTCTAACCTTGTTTATGATCAATTCTGTAATAAATACATCTTCTCTTATTGCGTCCATTTTAGTTCCTTTATTTTATTATACCAGATTTTTGATAAGGAATTCTACTTTTTTAAAATTTAATCCTTTGGAATAAAAGAAATTCAATAAAAGGATTATAAATGGTCACTTTACTCCCCCATATAATAAAATAATGCAAAACAAGCTACTGCAATACCTCAAATTCAATATAGTATAAAATCAAATAAATCTCTGAGAATATTTTTAAGTAAAAAATTTTAGGAAGTGTTGGACCCTTTTTATAAAAGGGGTCCAACCCGTAGAAACAAGACGATATTCTGATCTTATCCAATAGAGTCCCATCATAAGACTTATACATCTGAATCCTTTATTTCAGGATTTTTTATTCAACATAAATTAACGCCTTTTCACTCTAAAGAATTATTATAAAATAAGCCTGTCCGGCATATCCATCACAATGTTTTTGAGGATATGACGAGCAACATCAAGTATTTTTCCATGTTGGAAATCCAAAAATGGCTCAAGTTCCTTTATAATTGAGCGTATCCATGATCGATTCATTGAAACCATATTTAGAAATACGGAATTTTTACGATTTGGGCAACAACTTGTTGCCCAATTTCTCCATTTTCAGAATTAGAAAACGAATAAAACCAATAAAATTTCCGCAAACCGTGAGTTATTACTTCTCTATTGGGATATCGGGAGACAGATACTGGAGTGTCAAGAAAAAGAGGGATGGGGAGCAAAAATTATTGAACACCTATCAACAGACCTCAAACATGAATTTCCAGGCATGAAAGGCTTTTCACCGCGTAACTTAAAATATATGAGAACATTTGCACAGAACTATCCGGATATTGAATTTGTGCAAGAGTCACTTGCACAAATTACCTGGTATCATAATATCGCTATATTTGAGAAAATCAAAGAACCCACTGAACGTAATTGGTATATCCATAAAACTGTGGAATTCGGATGGAGTCGGAATATCCTGGTTTATTAAATAGAGAACAATCTATATCATAGGCAGGGAAAAGGCGTTTCTAATTTTTCACGAACACTTCCGTCTCCCCAATCCGACCTTGCTAAACAGACACTTAAAGATCCGTATCTTTTTGATTTCTTGATGCTGGATGGTGATGCAGATGAACGAGATATTGAAAAACAATTAATTTACCATATTACAAAATTTTTACTGGAACTGGGATCCGGATTCGCATTTATAGGCCAACAATATCACCTTGAGGTTTCCGGAAACGATTATTATATTGATTTATTGTTTTATCACCTTAAACTAAGATGCTATGTGGTGATAGAATTAAAAGGAGGAAAATTCAAACCAGAATATGTGGGAAAACTTAACTTCTACCTTTCAGCAGTTGATGAGCTTATAAAGGATGAAAGCGACAACCCTTCGATTGGAATTATTCTTTGCAAAACAAAGGACAAAGTGCTTGCCGAATATTCGCTTCGTGACATAAATAAACCTATCGGTGTTTCTGACTATCAGCTAACCCATGCCATCCCTGACGAATTTAAATCCAGTTTACCC
>JAKAGC010000794.1 GCA_021817755.1 Acidobacteriota bacterium
TTGGTAAGAAATAAGCTTCCATCGTATCCAGGGGACGAGATGTTCCATCACTCTCATATTTAATAGTAATATTAGTCCCAGTTTCAAGAACTTTGTGAGCATTTTTCGTCCAATCGAAATCCTTAATACCTAAATCCGGATTGATTCGAATATGAGCAGTTAAAGATATCCCTTTTATACCAGATTCTTTCAATTCCTGGGAACACTGGATAAATACTTCCGGAGACATTCCATTACCAAGATTGATTTCACAAATGGGAGAAGTTCCATCATCTCTCAAATACTCTTTGAATATATTTAATAACATCCTGAATTGCATTGGACTCTGAGTCGAAAGAAGCATGGAAATTTTAAAACTTAAATTCTTTATATCCCTTGCATAATAACAAGAAGCAGCAATCGTCGACCAACTCGGATTTAGAAAAAAATTAGCTCCAGTTGTAATTGCGGTTCTTGTAACACCATCGAGGTAAACCAGATGGTTGCTATTCGCTACTTCTACCCCCCCTAAATTACCAAAAGGAGTTCCCATATTCTTTAGTATAATGGCTCTCATTCCTTGCTTTGGTGAACTGGTTTCAAAAATTTCTCCGGTTACTTTTTCTAAACGTTCAAATGTTTTTTCACTCAATGGAGTTCCGATCAAATTTGTGTTGCAAAACTTCCGGGCTTCCAAAATATTTTCGGACATGGTTAAAGTTGTAAGCAATTCCCCATTATTTACATAATCTTCTGTTAAAGCCATTACAGAAATAAATTCAGCCGGAACAAGCGTTTCACCATCTTCTGCTATCCGTTTTATGCTGTGAAGTGTTGCAGATGCTCCCTGAAACCCCGACACCTGAGTAGTAGCGATTCCCTCTTTATTGAAGATGACGTTTTCATTTTGAGAGAAATCATCAACTCTGGCAAAAGATTTGGAATAATGTTCCGCTTTTTCGATCATTTCTCCAAATCCTTTTTCTTCTACAATTTTTTTTCTTACAGGGTATTCCCTCAATTTTTCGATTTTTTTTGCAATCTCTGAAGCCCCATCATAAGATGCCTTGAGGGAATCCATTTGTTTTAATTCATTCGAATTGAAAAGAGAATAATTCAAGCTCATATTTCCTCCGTTTTTTTTGGTAATACTTTTTCTTCCTCGATACCTAATTAAATTCTTAAGAAAACACCTATTTATTATAAAAAAACACCATTAAATTTTTCGTAAAACTTCTTCTATTTTTTCTAGAGCTTTTTCAATTGCCTCCAATGAAT
The DNA here is from genome assembly GCA_021817755.1 of Acidobacteriota bacterium. Lineage (GTDB taxonomy): Bacteria > Acidobacteriota > Aminicenantia > UBA2199 > UBA2199 > JAKAGC01. The sequence continues at coordinate 1,258 of JAKAGC010000794.1, forward strand.
TAGCATAACATAATCTCAAGTATCCTTCTCCATTTTGACCGAAAGATGTCCCTGGAAGAAGACACACCCCTGCTTCATTTAATATGTGTAAAGCAAGATCTTCAGACTTTCGCCCGAAGGATGAAACATTTGGAAAAACATAAAAAGCTCCTTGAGGCATTCGACAGGAAATACCCGAAATTTGATTCAATCCATTTACTATAAAATCCCGTCTTTTCTTGAATATCGATCGATAATAATCAACCTGTTCCTGCGGCCCTTTTAATGCTTCAATTCCTGCTAATTGAGTAAAAGATGCAGTACAACCAACGGAATGAGTCAAAAGTAATTCCACCTTATCTGCCAGTAATTCCGGCATTAAAGCATATCCCAACCTCCATCCTGTCATTGCATATGTTTTCGAAAACCCATCCACAAGGATCGTTCTATCCTCCATACCTGGAAAAGAAATTATACTCTTTAACGTTTCACCACCATAACTCAATCTCGAATATATTTCATCCGAAAGTACCCAAAAATTATATTTTAAAGAAGCTTCTGCTATTCTTGCAAGGTCATCCTCCGGAATAATTCCACCTGTTGGATTGGATGGTGAATTAATAATAACCATCCGAGTTCGAGGAGTTAACTTTTCAAAAAATACATCCATATCAAAAGAAAAATCTTTCTCCTCTTTTAATGGAATTGGTACAGGCTCAGCTCCCATAATATCTATAATCGATTTATAACTGGGAAATCCCGGATCGGGGTAAATGACTTCATCACCTGGTTCAAGTAAAGCCATCATTGGAAAAAATAATAGGGGTTTCGCCCCTGGGCCTACTACAATCTGGTGAGAAGAAATAGGAATACCTGTACGTTCTTTCAAATAATGTGCAATTGCTTCTCGAAGCTCGGTTATTCCTGCTGGCGAAGTGTAACGGGTCTTTCCCGATGAAATAGCTTGAATCCCTGCCTTTGATATATTATCAAACGTTTGAAAATCAGGCTGCCCAATCTCCAGATGAATAATTTCTCGCCCTCTGGATTCCATTTCACCTGCAAGGGAAAGATAAGAATATGCCCCTTCAGGGAAAAGATACTGTGTACGTTCTGCCATATAATCCAATTTTTTTTTCACACACAATACTCCTGATAAAAGAAACGATATATATCGATTGTGGTATATCAGATCGGAAACTTATTTAGAACCGGAAAAACCGATTTATTATAGCCTTATATCTTACCATAATTTTTACCATTTTACCAGAGAGGAGGTACTGGCATCCCCCCATTTTTTTTGTTCATGCAGCCAACTCCATCCATTTTAAGCTCGGATGCATTTCAGGAAATAGTAATCGTTGATTTTTAACTTCTTT
>JAKAGC010000795.1 GCA_021817755.1 Acidobacteriota bacterium
GGATATGATTCCGTCCAATAGATACCATTTATAAGAACATTAATATAAGGTAGATAGGATTCAAATCGGGATTCATATTTTTCAGGGTGATGATAGTAATCCTGCAGATCAAATTTCATTTCCGGGTCTTTTGGACGGACCATGTCTTCTTCATTAAAGATGACTTTATAAAAATTAAAGGAATCTGCTGTAAAATTCTCATACATTTCGGTCAGTACACCGCAGGAAACCGCACGATGCGGAAGAAGATTAAAAATCTCCTGTGCACCCCGGGACACATTTCCATATCCTGTGAATCCCACAACGATCGGGCATATCTCCGAAGGAAAACCGGTTTCTTCAATCTCATTACCGAGGATCTCTATCTCTTTCTTTGCTTCTTCAAGGCTGTTATATTCATACGCCTGTTTAACCTTGAGAAGAGGTGTAGGAAAGCCCTGGAGTTCCAATTTTTTCCCTAATGTATGCAGGGTTTCGATCATACCCGCCATACCCGCATACGCTCCAAAGAAGATTAATCGCTGGTTTTTCTCATTAACTACCCGTTCATAATCGATAAGGTTACATTTCAAGTTCATCATATGCTTCAACATCGGCATGTTATAGGCTTGGCCTTTAATCGTATGGGAAAAGAATATGTAGGTCTTATTTTTCTGGTATAGGGAAATAGGTATTTCTTTAACAGCCAGAATTACGTTAGCTTCCGATAAATCCTCATTAATCTCTGCTCCAGCCCGAATATATTCATCATCCGTAAATATCCGAATTTTTGACGGCTGAATAACCGTTTTTATCCCGTATTTTTCTTTTAATTCTTTAACATCTTCCGGGATTAATGGAACACGGCGTTCCCATTCATTTTTATCCTCTCGTCTAATTCCTATTACTTTGATCATGATAGCTTCCTTTTACCCCGTACAGGGATTAAGAATCAATTTGTACCGGGGCTAAAATTATTTTTGTATATGATGCTGTACTGCCATTATCTATATTGCTTAATATTAATCATACCAGAATTAATGGAACAAGTCAATAGAAATTTAACACTATTTAATTAATTTGTTAAATTTTAGGAAATTTAAAAAGGTCCATTTCGGATTTCATAATGCATGCATCGAGACAAATAACCCATAAACACACTTTTATCACACTAAAATCCCTTTCCCAAATTGCCCATCAAACGCCACTCAACAAAAAGCAAAATTTATTCAAAAAAAAGGTGCCGCACTTATTTTTTCTTCATATAGCAATTCGGTTCAGAAATTATGGAAAAATCCAAAATAATTTTAAAAAATCTTGACAAATTCTAGTAAATTCTTTACTATTAATTTTAACCATAAAAGAGATAGGGTTAAAAGAAGACTGCAATGCTTAAAGGATCATTAGAGTCATACAACTTGGCGGATATTATGCAATTGGTGGCTAACGCCCGGAAAAGCGGACGTTTGTCAATTTCTAAAGGTGCAGGGAATCCTGGGTTAATTTATTTTAAAACCGGTGAGATCATCCATGCAGAAATAGATAAATTCAAAGGTGAAGATGCATTTTTCACTTTAATCGCATGGGGATCCGGAGAATTCGCTCTCGAAGAAGGTGATTATCCCTCCGAAAATACCATCAGCCGGTCCGTGACATCCCTCCTCATGGAGGCTGCACGACGAATCGATGAATGGAAATTACTCCGAAAAAAAATCGGTTCTATCGATGCTGTTCCTGAATTCAATGAGATCGATCGCCAGGAAAGGCGAAAAATATCGTTATCTACACTCGAATGGCTCGTAATTTCAAAAATAGATGGGAAACAAAGTATCGCCCAGGTTTCCGAAAATGCAGGCATTAATATTTATGATACCGCTCGCATTATATTCGGTATGATCGCATCCGGTCTTCTCCGTCTTCACCAGCCCGACGCCTAATTTCCCACCTAAATTTTTTCAAAGCAGCTTGCTAATATCCCCTCATTCTGATAAAATGAGTAGATGGATAACAAAAACAGAATATTAATTTTAGACTTTGGCTCACAGTACACAAAATTAATTGCCCGCCGCGTGCGGGAATTAAATGTATATTCGGAAATCGTTCCTTTCCACGTCAGTATCGAAAAAATCAAACAATTCAACCCCGGTGGTATCATACTATCAGGTGGCCCCTCCAGCGTCTATGAAAAAGATTCTCCTAAAATCGGAAAAGAAATCCTCGAAATGAATATCCCCGTTCTCGGCATTTGTTACGGACTCCAGCTCATTGCTTCCTTATCCGATATGAAGGTTATCCCAGCAGGTGGAAGAGAGTACGGCCTGGCACGTTTGGAAATCCTTAAAGAAACACGGCTGCTAAAAGGTGTCACCAACCACTCGAAAGTGTGGATGAGCCACGGCGATAAGATCGCCGGCTTCCCCGATGATTTTGTAATCACTGCTCGTACTGAAAATTCCGAAATTGCTGCAATCGAATCTGTCCAAAGAAAAATATACGGCGTTCAATTTCATCCTGAAGTCGTTCATACAGAAGAAGGTAAAAAAATAATCGGTCACTTCCTGTTCGATATCGCCGGCTTAAAAGCCGATTGGAATATGGAAAATTTCATCAAAACTTCAATCGAAAAAATCCGGG
>JAKAGC010000796.1 GCA_021817755.1 Acidobacteriota bacterium
GAGGTAAACATAGGGTAATGGGGAGTGAGAATTATGTTTTCGGAGGATGTGAAATATGGCAGTAGAAGTACAGGATGTCTATACTGAGACACCCCATAAGCGACAAATACAACATGCGGCAAAAATCCTTGAAAAAGGGGGAATAATCGTTTATCCTACGGATACGATTTACGGACTTGCTGCGGATGTTTTTAATAAAGCCGGTGTGGAACGGATGATAAAAATCAAACAGGAGTCGAAGCATAAACTCATGAGTTTGATTTTCCCGGATTTGACTAATTTATCCGAATGGGTACATGTTCAAACCAATGTATATCGGGTAATGAAACGGGTTCTACCAGGGAAATACACTTTCATATTACCTGCGGCGAAAGATGTACCGAAAGGAGTTCTGGGGAAACGAAAAACTTTGGGGATACGTGTACCGGATAATGAGATCAGCCGCCGTTTGGTTGAAGCGCTGGGACGTCCGCTTTTTAGTACAAGCGTACCCAAGGGAGAGGATGATTTTTTTACGGATCCGGTTGAGATTGCAGCGCGTTTCAAGCATGAAATCGATCTGATCCTGGATGCAGGCGTAATGCCGAATTTACCCTCCACGATCGTTGATTTTTCAGTGGAACCGCCGGAAATAATCCGCGTAGGTGCCGGAGATGTGGATGCACTGTTTTGATATTGCAAATTTGTAAATAAACCGTTAAAATATATAATTGAAATAAAAAACAAATGAGAAGAGTATGCCGGAGCAAATTGCTGTAATTTATAACCCCTCGGCGCGTGTAGGAAGAGCGCTGGGTAAGAAAAAGAAAGTAGAAAACCGTTTGAATGCAAAAAATATCTCTTATGATCTCTATGTCACGGAGAGCGAATCCCATCTGATCGAAATAGCGGGGAGGTTAACGGATGAATATGAAATCATCATCGGAGCCGGTGGTGATACCACCATTAACCTTATTGCCCGTGAGATATTGAGAGCTAAAAAGAGGAATAAACTCGGTATTATTAGCCAGGGTTCAACCAACGATTTCGCGAGGGGAATGGGTGTACATAAATTGAAAGATGCGTGTAATGCCATTGCTCATGGTCAATCTCACCCTATCGATGTGGGAATGATTCGGTTGGGAAAAAACGAAGAACCCTACCTCTTCCTGGCACAGGCCAGTCTTGGGTTGGGTGTGGCTGTTAACCGATACGTTGACGGTTGGATGAAACGGCATACATTTGTACGTAAATTTCACGCCATTGCGCAAACCACTTCTGGATTGGCAGCAATTTATAATTCTTTTAAAAATAAAGCGGTTCCTATGAATCTTCAACTCCAGAATTCAAAAGAAACCCGAACCATCGATTCATCACTGCTTATTTTTAACAATACCTCTTACTTTGCCGGTCGTTTCCAACCCAGCCCTTTTGCCAGTCCAACCGATGGAAAACTGGATTGTTGTATTTTCAATTCCGTTACCTTTTCAAACCTGGTAAGAACAGCATTACAAATTAAAAGCATGAAGCACCTGGAAGAAAATAAAGTGGAAATCCTACAGGATAACTATTTTAAAATCTTTTCATCCCAGCCTTTCGAATTTCAATTGGATGGAGAGATCTTCCGTTCCGAGAGTGAAATTGAAGTTTCAATTATCCCGGGTGCTTTGGATATAATGATTAACCCGGAAATGCTAAAGCCTTAAAGTTGAAATTATCCGGGAAATAGCGGCGAGTTCGTTTGAGGCATATCGTTTGAACGATGCCTCATTAAATAGAGAGGAAAATATGAGTACGAATTCATCCAATAGCAAAAAAACACCGGAAATCGTATTTACTAAGTACAGTCCCTATATGGTTTCCGATCTTGAAAATTTATACAACTCCAAGGGGGAAAGTTTAAAAGTGACGAAAGTGATTTCTCTATGCAGGTGTGGGGAATCCAAACGGAAACCCTGCTGCGATGGAAGTCATACCGCAAAAGGTATCGATGGCGAAAAGAAACCCGGTAGGGTCAAGGACAAGGTTCACAGCTTTGCCGGAAAGGATATCACGATTCATGATAACCGTGGTGTATGTTCTCATGATGGCGCTTGCGTCGATGGGCTCCCTTCGGTTTTTAAAAAGGGACGAAGGCCCTGGATCGATCCCAATGGCGCAAGTGTAAAAGAAATAGTGGATATTATTGAAAAGTGCCCATCAGGAGCATTGAGTTATACTATCGGTCATATCACCTGCACATCCCTCGATCGTGAGCCCGCAATCAAAGTGGCGAAGAATGGACCCCTTGAAATAACCGGTGGTGTATTACTCAAAGACGATATGGAATCCAAACCCCAATCCGCAGAGCATTATACACTCTGCCGGTGTGGAGCTTCAAAAAACAAACCCTTTTGCGATGGATCTCACTTTGAAATCAAATTTACGGATGACGATAATTGATCCCGCTCTCATGTAATGAATAAAAAGAAATTACTGTTACACACCTGCTGTGCTCCTTGTCTTATTTATGTGCATCACAAATTGGAAGAAGATTATGATTATGATATTATCTGCTTTTTTTATAATCCCAATATTCACCCCGAATCCGAGTACAGAGCCAGGGAATCCGAATTAATCCGAATTGGG
>JAKAGC010000072.1 GCA_021817755.1 Acidobacteriota bacterium
GTATTGATCGATATCCTTTCTATTATTCCAACTGGTTAACCAAGCGGGATCTTCCTTGTAGTAATAAGGAGCGGTTCTGAACTGACCGTTTTTCCTATCATACCAAAAGGCTTTACCGAGTCTTCCACCGGGTAAAATCGCTCCCCTGTCTTTATAGGAAATACTGAATACGCGATTTTTTCTATTGGACGACATGATAAATTCATCGCCGATTGTGGAGGTTAATAATTGGTAGGGTCCATATATTTCAACTTTTTTTTGTGGATCAGACGGATCGGTTTCAAATATGGAGGTAGAAAACACCTTTTGTTTGTTTTCTTGATCGAACCAGCTATTACCTGTTATTCCATGAACAGAGGGGGTAGTCCCTGTGAATATGGTTGCATGACCAACGGCTGTAATGGTGGTTGCATACCCGTAGCGTGCATTTTGATACCATGTTCCATGATTGATTAAATAGCGAAATCCATCATCTTTAAAGCGGTTTTCCATCCTGGTGATAATATCTGCTCTAAGTTGATCGATAACAACCATAACAACAAGACGGATGTCCTTGTCTTTTTGGGGGTTACTTTTACAGCACCCGGCTGTTGTTAAAACAATAAATGTGAAGGAAGTAATAAAAAATAAAATGAAAAAAGAACGGGTATATTTTTTCAGAGTCTTAAAGGGTTTGAAAACGGACATTTTGGGTCACCTCCAATAAATTAAAATTATTATAGATGATTTTATCTTTTATTTCAACTTTTTTGAGAGTCCTCCTGTATATGTGATATGATAAGTAATCGAGAAAAAAAATATGGAAAATAAACAGGACAACGAATTGATGTATCTGGTAGCGGAAAAAAATACGCAGGCCTTGAAGATAATATATAAGAGGTATGAAATGCGGGTTTTTAATTTTATTTACAGATACACAGGAAGCCGCGGGGTCGCACAGGAGTTGATCCAGGAAACATTTACACGGCTCTGGTTTTCTGCCCATTTGTTCGATGAACGGAAAGGAAACTTTAAAGGATGGCTGTATACGATGGCACTAAATATTACGAGAAATGAAATGTCGAAAAAGGAGTATTTATATGGTTTCAAAGTGATGGATGAAACCGTGCAACATTTGTCAACTAATAATAATGGGATACGAGAGACACCTGAACAGCTATATGAAGAATCTGAAACTCGAAATTCGGTAATAAATGCCCTGACTCAACTTAAACCGTACATCCGCGAAGTCATCATCCTGAAAAATTACGACCACCTGAAATTTAAAGAGATAGCAGAGGTCACAGGTGCACCTGAAGGCACAGTAAAAGCAAGATATCTCAAAGGGATTGATATTTTAAAAGCTATTTTGAATCCAAAGGAGGTAATTAATCATGTGTAATATAAATAAAAACCGTCTGTTGGCTTTATATTTTCATGAAGGAACCGAACGGGAAGATAAGAAAATCCGGGGCCATGTGGAACAGTGCTCGGAATGTAGGGATTACCTTCTGCAATTGGAAGAGACCACGAATTTACTGAATAGTGTAACAGAAGTAAAACCGCTTGATGGAACCCTTGATATGATCGTTGACACATTACCTTTAAATGCACCGGAAAATATTCAAACGGTGGAATGGGCGAAAACGGATATATTGCCGCTGAAATCGATTATTTCAATTGTGGGGATACTGCTTTTCATAACAGGAAGCCTTGTGTTTCTCTATTTCTTTCATGATAAGCTGGATTTCTTGCCGTTCTGGGATGCATTGGAAAAAAGTTGGGCGGGAAAATACCTGGGATCATGGGGGATGGCAGCGATTTTGTTTTTCCTGTTCGGAACCTTCATCTCTATGGCTTTAACACCGGTTTTAATACTGGAAAATCAATCGAAAAAATACAGATACTATTTTGGTTAACTAAAGGAGGTAACCATGGAAAGAAAGAAAATAATTTTTATAATTGGGTTGATAACACTTGTTATATTTGTTATTTCAGGTAGTTTAATGATCTATAAAGCGCTCTATGAAATCAGATTGGGAAAAACTGAATCCGTCCTTAAAATGGATAGGATGGCAAAAGCAAAGGATTATTATCAACAGTACCTGGATAGGATGGCAAGGAAAATAACAGTTTTACCTGTAAATCCGAATATAATCAGTGAAATCCAAACGACTCTTTATAAAAAAGAATCACAGGTTGTGTGTTATCTCTGGTTAAGCGATAAAACAGGGGGGTTGGTGTTCGGTATCCCCTCCCATGTGTTTACACGATTGAATAAACGATATGAAAAAGAAAAAGCATTATTCGAAAAAGACGATTATTACTCGGATAAGAATGATTACATTATAAATAATCTGAGCGAGGATAGCAGCGGTTGGCATTTTCATTACCGGCATTTTTTAGGGAGTTGGGAAACCTTTGAACCGGTATTGTTATCCGCAGCAGTTGTAGGAAGCGACGGGCAGATGATAGGCGATTTGTACATTAAATTTTATGATGCGCATCCGGGGGCTCAGTATGATCAGGTATTGTATCAATCGGTATTTCCAACAGCGCAGGTTCTATTGGTTTTATCAGGAATATTCCTCTGGTTTTTACTTCCATCCTGGGTCTATATCGATGCGCGTCAGCGTGATATGAAACGGGCATTTATGTGGTCGTTGGTTACATTGATATCATTGATATTCGGACTGGTTATATACCTGATAACACGTCCTTCGGGATATAAAACATTTCATTGCCCGAACTGCCACGGAGAATTGAATGGAACAAAAGCATTTTGCCCTCACTGTGGAATGGATTTATCGAGCGCTTTTTGCCCTCAATGTCAGTACCCGATAAAAGCAGAATGGGAATATTGCCCGGCATGCCGCTTTGATATCCATCAAAAAGAAATGCATGAAATCGAAAATACAGGAGAACAATTGCTTCCGGCTGAAAGAGAGGAGAGGGAAGAGAATGAATAGAACAAACCGGGAAGGATTATAAAAAAGAAAGAAATCAAACGTTTTTTGGGGGTAAAGGGGGCGGTTTTTCAAAAAAGCCCCCTTTAAATATCAATCGGCTTTTTTCTCAATCCATGAGCGAAGATCGGCAATGATTTTATCAATCTGGTCTTCCTTCCCTTCGGCGACGATGCGGAGAACGGGTTCGGTATTTGATGAACGGACATGGAACCAGTAGTTCTCTTCATCGACGCGGAGACCATCGAGGGTATTTCCATTGGGGTGTTTGTCTTTGAGTATGGAGATAATTTTATGGGCACCGGATTTGGAGAGAGGTATTACAGTCTTAATCATTTTCAGTGTGGGTAATTCGGCTGCGATTTCAGAAATCCTTTTATCATAAAAAGCCATACAGTCGAGAACGAGTGCCATACCTGTAAATGAATCCCGGCAGTAATGGACTTCAGGAATAATAATACCTCCGTTTCCTTCACCGCCTGCAATAGCGTTTTCTTTTTGCATATATTCGACGACATTGATTTCCCCGACTGGGGATTTTATAACCTTAAAACCGAAACGGTCGGCCACATGTTCTGTAATTCTGGAAGTGGAAAGATTCACAACTATCTTGCCGGGTTTTTTCCTTGAAAGATATCCGAAGAGGGCAACAGCAAGGGTGAGTTCACCGCCGAAAGCGCGTCCGGTTTCGTCGAGGATACACAAACGGTCTCCGTCTGAATCCTGGGCAAAACCGATATCGAAATTTTTTTCTTTCATATATTGAGACGTCACTTCGAGATTGGCTTCAGTGGGTTCGGGATTTCGTGGGAATTTATTTCCAACCTCATCATTAATCATGTGGACTTCGCAACCGAGTTCTTCAAGGAATTCTTTATCATAAATAGATCCGACACCGCCGCCGGGATCAACGAGTACTTTAAAGCGTTTCTTTCGAATTCGGTCGATGTCGATAATTTTCATTATTTTTTTCTTGTGAACACGAAACGCATCATGAACGGTTTCAATATCAGGAAAACGGTTTTCGGAAGGAATTTTAAAGCTTCCCTGGTAATAGATATCGATGAGATTTAATGCAGTGAAAGGAAAGAGGAAAAGGCCATTTTCATCGACGAATTTAATACCATTCCATTGTTCGGGATTATGGGATGCGGTAATAATAATACCGCCATTGAGTTTTCGCTCTTTGACAAAAATTTCCAGGGAAGGAGTGGGAAGGATGAAGGTATCGACGGGTGTAATTTCAGAAAAGATAAGGCCTGAAAAAACGGCTCGTTTAATCATTTGGCCGGTGGGCCGAGTGTCTGTAGCGACTGCAACACGACCGCTACCGATAAGTGTTGAGAAAGCGCGAGTGAGATTGACGACTTGTTCGGGAGCAAGGGTTTCCCCGATTATACCGCGAATACCGGAGATACCGATTTTAATATTCTGTATGCGTTTCATTTTAGATCACCAGCTCCTTGATACGAGCAATCTCATCAGAAATACTTTCGCCTTCACCAACGATACGGATCATGGAAACTGTAGCGGATGCGCGTATGCATAACCAATCTTCACCGTTTCTGATATAGAAACCATCCTTTAAACGGACAGTTGGGGTGTAAAGATTACCAATGCGTTCGAGGATTTTATATATTTTTGTCTGAGGAAGAAATAGGGTTTCTTTATATATACGGGGAGGAACGAATTGGGAAGCGATATAAGAAAGAGAAACTTTGTTTTGGTGTAGGTATTGGATTATGGTCCTGATAAAATAGAAGGAGTCGAAACCGGATGAAAAGGGAGAGTAAATAATACTACCGCTTCCTTCTCCTCCGATGGTAGTCTTCAAATCTTGAACAGATTGAACGACCTGGGGTTGCCCGACATCGGTACGAAAAACCCTGGAATTGAATTTTTTAGCGACCTGGTCGATGGTATTTGAAGTAGAGTAATTGGTTACGATATGGCTTTTTTCTTTTTCAAGGATAATAGAAGCAAATATAGGAAGTGTGAGCTCTTCGGAGTGAGGTTGTCCATATTCATCTACGACAAGAACACGGCTTGCATCGCTATTTAGGAGAAACCCGCCATCGCTTCCGGTTTCTCGAACGATGGTACCGAGTAATTGGGCATTGAGAATGGTAGGCTCGGGATCTTTTTCCATAATATTGGTTTTGCTGCTGAAAATAGGGATCATTTTCACATGAAGAGCAAGGGATAATTTTTCGATAATATCTTCGGTGAATCCATTGGAGCAATCGACAACGAATTTGGGGAATTTATCGGATTTTTCGTTTATAGAAAGCGCATTAAAATAGCTTTCTGGAGGGCTTTCCTGTTGGGAGTAAGTGCCGATCCGGTCATATTTTCTAGTGATAAATCGCCCGGAATGATACACATTGAAAAACTCTTCGCCTTCGATATGGTTTATATAAGATCCTTCAGCATTAAGAAAAATAAGGCAATTCCAATCGAAGGTATTATGTCCGGCAGTAATGGATACACCACCTGAGCATGAGGCATTCTTGATAAGCCATTGAAGGATAGGGGTGGGGAGATTTCCATAATCGATGACATTGGAACCAGCGGCTGTGAGACCTGCGATTAATGCTTCTCGGATGAATTTACCGGAAGGCCGGGAATCGGAGCTGATAAGAATATCGCCTCCGCCGATATAATTGGAATAAGCCTGGGCAAATTCGACAACACGGGAAGGGGATAGTTCATGAAATTTCCCGCGAATTCCTGAAATACTAAGTTTGATAGCCATTGTTACCTGCTTCGTGGGATTTGTGTGGACAATACCCACTTTTTTATTATATATCAAAGAACCATTGAAAGCAATCGTATCAAAAACCTCTTATTTAAAAGATAAATATGAATGCATCTTGTTATTTTTTTTCATATAAACTGTAACAAGAAAATTTGTTATGATATAATTTATAAGTTGAGGTGAAAATGAAACGATTAATAATATCTGTTATAATTGTTTTATTGGTTTTGACATCGGCGGAATTAACTTCCTGGACGGTAAAAGATTATTCCTATCTTTATAAAGGAATCGTTTATACACTACTGAAAGATAAAGACCTTGCATACAAAAATTATAGGTTATTTTTCAGGCAATACCCGGATCCGGCATTACAAAGCGCATTCGAGACAGTAGTAAAGGGAAAGGGTGATGAAGGTGTAAAGCAATTTAAAACCTATCTGGATATAAATCTTCGTTCATTACCTGCATTGGTGGGGATAGCGATGGCAGCAACAGATATGCCGAACTCAGGTTCGATCTTGAACCTGGAAAGAGCACAACGAATGGACGAAACTTTCGCGGCAGTTTATCCATGCCTGGGGTATGAATACATGAAACGTAAAAATTACCCAAAAGCAGAATATTATTTTAATCAGGCATTACGTTATTCGAAAATCCCGGAAACTAAAATCCTTTTGGCAAACCTTTACCTTGAAAAGAACGATCCAGGTAAAGTTCTCTCACTACTTAAGGGAGAGGCGGATGCCCAGCCGGATAATTTTTATTGCAATTTTTTTACAGCAAAAGCACTGTATTCTCAGGGGGATCTGCAAAACATGCGGGGTTATATGGCAGTAGCACTTAAACTGGGGGACGAAAAAAAAGAAGTGAAATTACTACTGGCGCGGTTTTTCCTGGGCATCGGAGAATACAAAGATGCATTGGGTGTTTTGAAAGAAATAGATTATTCGAAAGACAATGATGAATACATACGGTTATACGCTCGAGTTTTATTTGAATTAAGAGACCCTAAAACTAAAAGTTATCTGGAGAAGGCCTTTATTAAAGGCAGATGGAACAAAGAAATTAATACGTTAATGGGAAGATTCTATGAACAAAAAAAGCAGGAAAAAGGAAATGTTCAGAATTGGATCAACCGCTCATTATTGTGTGGAAGTACAGTCGAGGAATTAAAAAAGATATTCCCGGAGTCCTATGAATTCCCTGAATACCGGTCAATTCCTTTTTTCGATGTGGAATATATTCGATGGATTACAAATGATCTGGTGGCAGTAGGTGCGATTCGATCAAGCGGTGAACCTGGAAAATTGTTTTTAATCGATACCGTGAATTTAAAAACCATTGGAAGCGTGGATTATCTGGGTAAATTGACGAAAATATTCGTTTCTCCGGATCGTACCAAAATGATTTTCTATACAAGTATTGTGGATGAAGATAGCATCTATTTATATTCAGTAGAATTGATAGGGCAGGGGATACGGTCCCGGATGCTTACGAAATCGACTATTCCGTTAAAATCAGTACTGGCAGGGTTTACCCGGTCTGGGGACCGCGTTTATTTGACGGATGGCGCACTTACCGCAGAGGGGTTTGTTTCTCCATTTTCATCTGTAGATGAAGTGGGTAATAAAAAACCGGTTTATTCGAATTATCCTTATCCATTACTGGTATATTATTTCAATACTCAAAAATTTGAAGTAATCCGCGATATGAACTGGTTATCGAAGATTCCAATATCCTATGTGAAAAAATACTATCGCATATCCGAAGCTTCTGCATCAAAGAGCGATATCCAGGCACTGATTGAAAAAGGCCAAAAACTGGATTTAACATCATCCGAACTTGTCAAAATTTATTTTGCACGGGATATGGCTTCGTTCATCATCTATCTATCGGATTTGAAAAACCCTTTTCAGGCGATTGTTTACGATTTCCACAAAAATAATATTAAGAAATTTGATGAATCGATGTTTATCGATAAGGGCAAATTTTCCAATTTAAAATTACTCTACGTAAGCCCAAACAGACAGGAATTGTTTGTCTCAACGAAAGACGATAGTCGATGGCTGATCCGCTTCAATTATAAAAATCTTCTTTCGACTTTTATGACCAATAAAGTTATGGAAACCTTTTACGATCAGAGCCAATATCGGGTATTAGCATTAACGGAACGAAGCAAGAAACCGAATTATACGGAAACGAACCTTGAAATTATTTATATGTATCCTTATTATAAAAAAATAGTCGATACCCGCCGGGATTTGAAAAAGATTCTATTTGTAAAGGGTGGGACGGATGTTTATTTTTCAACTTTAACCGGGGAATGGGTAAAAATGGATATGAATAACAATTTCACGTACCTCGGACCTTCTTTCGAAGATTCAATATATGCCATGTCTCCTTCCCGTGAACAAACGGCAGCCTTTATCAATAATCGATTGGTAATCCTGAATGGTCCGGTTAACGAATTCTCCCTCTCCCGGAAACCAAAACCGGCACCTGTACCTGCGATTAAAAAAGGAAAGAAATAATACGAATGGGTATAGAAAAAGATTTCAACCCTGTTAATCTTTTTTCGGGTTTTATTTACCGGGAAGAAAAAGTCTATGAAGAGATAAAACAACGCTTGGAGAAACAGTATTCCCGGGTAGATATGGAATCGGACGTATTTCCGTTCGTATTTACGACATATTACAATAAAGAGATGGGAGACCGGTTATATCGCCGGTTCGTATCCTTTGAAAAACTAATTCGACCTGAACTATTACCGGATATCAAACTGGATTCGAATATTATCGAGATCGAAACGTCTCTGGATGGAAACCGAATCATCAACCTGGACCCTGGATATCTTTCGGATGCCAATGTGATAATTGCTACGACAAAGAACTATTATCAACGGGTGCCGTTAACAAAAGGAATTTATGCCCATATGGAATACATCATCAAAGGAAAAAAACTCTATACACTAGAATGGACTTATCCTGATTTCAAATCGGATGAGTACATGGAATTTTTTGAACGCTTACGATTGCTATATAAAAGAAAAATAAAAGAGCAACACCCTATTCATTAAACAGTGAACTGAATACAGGAAACAGGAGGCACCATGAGCGGAGAAACCGAAAAGAAAGAACAAACCAAAAAAAATAAATCCTTTTTTAGGAAAGATGGTGTATGGGCGTTTTCAACCTATTTTGCAGAAGGATTTCCTTTTATTATCATACGTAATTTATCGACGTTTTTTTTCAGGGATATGAATGTATCTCATGAACTGATAGGACTTTCTACTTCATTTTTTAGTTTACCATGGATATTGAAGTTTTTATGGGGACCATGGGTGGATGAATACAGTAATAAACGGCGGTGGATGCTGTCCATGCAAATGGGTTTGTTTTTTATGATGGTTCTGGCCGCCCTATTGTTTCCATTAAAAGATGGGGTATTATTGATTGCAATACTGTTTTTTATCGGAGCATTCCTATCGGCAACCAATGATATTTCGATAGACGGATATTATATGGTGGTGCTGGATAAAGCGGGGCAGGCAAAATTTCTGGGCTACCGCGTAATGGCTTACCGGGTGGCAATGCTAACTGGAACGGCGGGAATCTCGAGGATTGCGGCTTACCAGGGGTGGTACTGGGCATTCGTGGCATCCTTTTCCATTTTTGGCCTGGTTCTATTCTTTCATCTCTTCTTTTTAAAAGAAGACGCTCTACCAAAGAAAAAAATCACAGAACTTTTTTCACGTGCTTTCCATGGAAAATCGCTGATTTATGGAATGGGAGGCATCCTTGTAATTGCTTCGGTTTATCTCTTTTTTACCTCGCAATTTTATAAAGAAGTGCAAGGAAATGTCCCTTTTCTGGCAAAGATAGATTTTGCGACTGGAGTAACGATTTTATTATTCCTGGGGCTTGTGATACTTGCATTATCCCGGAAAAAAATAACGGCATTTATTACTCGTGATCCGGATTCCTATTACGGGAAAGCATTTTTGTCTTTTATGGCCCAGGAAAAAATAGGGGCAATCCTGGCTTTTATCATACTTTTACGGGCTGGTGAGTTTACATTAAGCACCATGACAAACCCCTTTATTGTGGACCTGGGATTAAAAATGCACTATTGGTGGTTAACGGGTTTTGTAGGACTACCTGCAACAATCCTGGGAGCAATGCTAGGGGGATGGATGATTTCTAAATTTTCCTTGAAGAAATTGGCTTTTCCATTTATCCTGGCCCAGAATGTCACTAATATTATTTACGCCCTGCTTGCTTTCCATCTGGCAAAGTTTATTACATTAAACGCAGGTGGCGAACATATAACCTCTGTGGGTATGTTCAATATTGTCCTGGTTGCGATTACCCATGGATTCGATCAATTTTCAGGAGGATTGGGGACAGCAGTTTTAATGACTTATTTGATGCGTATCTGCCATAGAGATTATAAAGCTTCTCATTTTGCCATCGGATCTGCTCTGATGGGTTTGAGTAACCCTTTTGTTTCAGCCTTAAGCGGACATATCGTTCATGCATGGGGGTATGGGACACTTTTTGGTATGAGTTTTCTTTTTTCAATTCCTGGAATGATATTGATTCCCTTCATTCCTTATCTTTCCGATAACAGCCGTTATGGTGAAGCGTAAAAATGTAATTTTGGATAGATTGGGATTTGATGACTAAGGAGTAACTTATGCAATTACTTATAAAAAACGGACGGTTGATTGATCCTGCAACGGGTTATAATGGAGTTTGCGATATCGGGATCGATAATGGAAAAATAGTGGAAATTTCTTCATCGATCCCTGTTGTAAAAGGAGATCAACTCATCGATGCTTCAGGATTAATCGTTAGTCCGGGATTCATCGATCTTCATGTTCATTTGCGGGAACCTGGACAGGAACATAAAGAAACCATTGAGTCAGGAGCGAGAGCTGCAGTTTATGGGGGATTCACCTCGATTGCCTGCATGCCCAATACAACTCCGGTAAATGATAATGATGGTATAACAGGTTGGATTGTTAATCGCGGAAAAGAGGTGGGATTGGCCAATGTATTCCCGATTGCTGCGATTTCAATGAAACAGGAAAGCAAAA
>JAKAGC010000797.1 GCA_021817755.1 Acidobacteriota bacterium
GCGATTGTTGCTGTAAGAGTGCGAACCGGTTCAAGAATATTGTACCAGGGTGAGGGGATTTGCGCAGCATTTCCTGAGGCCATCCACACTACCATCGTTTCTCCGATAGCACGCATTACTCCGAGGATTATTGCGGCGATAATTCCGGATTTTGCCGCTGGGATTATTACTTTCGTCAATGTCTCAGCCCGTGTCGCCCCGAGAGCATAACTCCCTTCGCGAAGTTCACGCCCTACCGACTGAAGCGAATCTTCCGAAACACTCACGATTGTCGGTAATGCCATTATCGCCAGAATTACAGATACATTTAATGCATTTGTTCCGCTAGAAATAACAATCGCACTCAAAACAATATACAGTTTATATAACAAGAAAAGAAATACAATTTCGATCAGTGCAAAAAATATTAACCGGAATATTCCGATGGAATTTTTAAAGAAACGGTGGGAAAGAGTACCCCCAAGGATATAGCTCAGAAGTAAACTAAATGGAACACCCAGGATTAATGCGCCAACACCCAGCAAGTGTCCTCCGTTTCGTTGAAGCAGTGGAGCCAATACTACCAATGCAAAAAAACCATATGCCACCGAGGGAATAGCTGCAATGATCTCGATAATCGGTTTGACTATCTGACGAACGGAAAAAGGCAGAATATCGCTTAAAGAAACTGCTGAGAAAATTGCAACAGGTACCGCCATCACTGTGGATAGAACAGTAACCATGATGCTTCCGAAAATAATCGCAAGAGCCCCGAACTCCTCAGGGTTACCTGTCGGATACCACCGTATACTTGTAAAAAACTGGCTGATACCTTTTAGTTTAAAGAAAGGAATCGCATCCCTGGCGATAAAAAGGACGATAAAGATAACAGCCAGCATTGAAAGGGAAGCGACAAGAAAGAGAGAGCTGCTAGTGATGAAATTGACCACCCGTTTTAGTCGGCTGGTTCCTTTGCTTACCAGGATACTTTTTTTTTTCTGAATCCCCCCTGTCGGGAGGATATTTTCTGTGTCTGTCTTATTCATATCGCTTCCTTTATTTTAATTTTCCGACTTAGTAAGATGTGACAGGAATAAATCCCAGTCGTTCAACGATTTCCTGACCTTTTTTGGTTAGGTAAAGGTTAACAAAAGAGTAAATGTGAGTGCCCAATTTTGGAGATCCATTTGTAAACATGTACAAAGGCCGTGCAATTGGGTACTTACCACTGGTAACCGTTACTTTTGTCGGATAAATACCATTGATGAAAAGAGCTTTCACTGTGCGGTCCACGAAACCCAAACCTGCATAACCGATAGCACCTGGAGTGCTTTGAACTCTTCCCCGGATAGCTCCATTACTACCAACATATTCACTACCTTTGGCAATTTTTTGTTCATTCATTACCATTTTTTCAAAGGTTTCATATGTTCCGCTGTTGGTGTCACGACTGATCGGGATTATTTTCATATTCGGTCCACCCACTTCTTTCCAATTTGTGATTTTTCCAAGGTAAATATTTCGGACCTGTTCAACTGTCAGCCTTTTTACCGGATTAGAAGGGTGTACGATTATCGGTAATCCATCCAATGCAACCGTATGAGCAACCGGAAATACATTTTTATCTACGGCGGCTTTGAATTCATTGTCTTTCATGAAGCGTGACATATCCGCCACCTGGCATGTCCCATTTATAAGGCTCTTAGCCCCATTTCCACTGCCCGACTCGCTTACCGTAATATTCACATCTTTGTTAAGACCCATATAGTATTCGGCAAACGCTTTTGCAATCGGTCCAACCGTAGTAGAGCCGTCAACAACGATTTTTTCTGCTGCTGTTGAGGTATTTATTAGAAGCATTAATGATAAAGTAATCATGATGATATGTTTCATATTGACCTCCTTAAATATGTGGTTCTATGTTTTTTGTGTTATTATCAACTTCAGTGGTTAACGTAGAATGTATGATATGTTAAGAATCGGTTAAGATTTCGTATCTCTCAAAAAGTGGCTTCCCAAGAGGATTAATTAGACTATATGCTTTACCCCTCACAACGTTTTAAGGAATTTTTAAGTTTTTGTGAAGAATGGAATTTGAGCATCGAAAGAATAGTGTATCATTTCTCCTGTTCTCACTTTCCCTTGTTGAAACATAATTTCTAAAATTTTATAAAATAAATCAAGATGAAAAATTACATAATCAAATTAATGGTATTTCTATTATGCTAAATGCCATATTCATTATGATATCGCGGAAGAATAAAAAGGATTTCATGAAAGACAGTTGATTTGCATCGCATTTTGAGGGATAATAATTTATTAAGATGTTTCGTTAAAGAATCGAAAGAGGTATAAAAATGAAATTAAAAACGTACATTGCAGTCATCTTATTGGTTTTTGGGGTGGGGGTTTTGCAGTTGTATATTAATGCTGCAAGTGTGGAAGCATCCGGTCAAGATAAAACGATCGGAATCGTTATCCACGGGGGAGCAGGTTCGATTAGTAACAACAATTTACCACCAGAAAAAGAGAAGCAATACCGGGAAAAACTGGAAGAAGCCGTTATGATTGGATACCGAATTCTCGAAAAAGGTGGAAGAAGTCTCGACGCAGTCGAAGCCACTG
>JAKAGC010000073.1 GCA_021817755.1 Acidobacteriota bacterium
ATTGGACAGGTATTCGTTTGGATGCTGGCGAACCATCCCTGGTTTAATCTTTCGGTTTTGACTGGCTCGGATTCGAGAGCGGGGAAATACTTCTGTGATGAAGTGCAATGGCTTTTACCTGAGCCACTTCCAAAGTCATTACAGGGGCACAAATTGGAAATATTAGATATAAAGAGTTTAAAAGAAAAAAATATAAAGATTGTATTCTCTGCGCTTCCCGGGGATATTGCTAATAGAGTGGAAAGAGAATTGAAAGCTAATGGATTCTATGTATTCTCGAATGCAAGCGCGATGAGGTATGATGAGAACGTACCGATTCTAATCCCGGAAGTTAATAAGGATGCTCTGAAATTGATTGAGAAACAAGGATTCCCTAAGGAGGGATTTGTTGTAACGAATGCAAATTGTTCGACTACGGGACTGGCAACTGCTTTGGCTCCTTTAAAAGTACTGGGGATTAAAGAGGTATTGGTATCTACTTATCAGTCGATATCAGGAGCAGGCTATCCGGGATTATCAGCGTTAGATATTATGGGAAATGCAATCCCGTTTATCGATAAAGAGGAAGAAAAAATGAAGGTGGAATTAAAAAAAATCCTCGAAATGGATTTAGATATTTATCCTACTTGTGTTCGAATTCCTGTTCTATTTGGCCATCTGGAAACGGTATGGGTGACATTTGAAAAAAAGGTGGAAACAGGAGATGTACTGGATGCCTGGGAGAACTATACTTTGGGGTCGAAAGAAGAACTTTTTCCATCATTACCTCTTAGTCCGGTGTTATATATGGATGATGATGGATTCCCTCAACCGAAACAAAGTTTTTTGGGTAAGCCTGCGGGAATGCAGGTATTTACGGGAAGATTACGGAAAGAAGCAAATCGTATCGGATTTGTCTTGTTAGTAAATAACCTTGTGAAAGGAGGAGCGGGCGGCTCAGTGGCGAATGCGGAACTCTTTCTTTCAGTTTATGGGCACTTGGTGTAATAGAGGTGAATATGTGCGATTTATTAAATGAAAACAAAACTGAAATTTTCAGGAAAAAAATTGTGGTTAAATTCGGAGGATCTAACCTGAAACGAAAAGAGGATATGGAAAATATTATTTCAGTAGTAAAACTTTATAACCAACCTCTGGTAATTGTTATCTCTGCTCTTTACGGTGTGACGGATACGCTGGTTAAAGGAATTGGGGAAGTTAAAGGGGATAAGAATAGGATAAAAGAATTAAAAAATAAACTGGAGAGTCTGCATTTCGAAATCCTGGATATGTATGTTCTGGATTCAGAGATTCGAGATGAGACAAAAAATACTATTGGGCAGCGGCTGTTGGATTTGGAAAAATTACTATTAGGAATATATTTCCTGGGAGATGTTCCAGATTTTGTACGAGATCAAATATTAAGTTACGGAGAACGATTATCTTCGGGAGTATTTTCTGCATTATTAAGAGATAAAAATATGGTTTGTAGAGAGTGTTTACCTGAAGAATTGGGATTAGTCACGAGTGGAGAATTCGGGAACGCGACTGTGGATTTTGGAATATCGGAAAAGCTGGTAAACGAGCATCTTACTGGTGATGAGATAATTGTGGTTCCAGGATTTTATGGTGTTTCACAGGAAGGTCGAGTGACTGTGTTCGGTCGTGGGGGCAGCGATTATACTGCGGCAGCAATCGGAAGGTGTATTAATGCTTCCTGGGTTGATTTTTGGAAGGATGTCCAGGGATTTATGAGTGCTGATCCGAAATTGGTTGAAAATGCGAAGGTGATTCATCGTTTGACTTATAACGAAGCGGCGGAATTATCCTATTTTGGAGCGCGTATCCTTCATCCCCGAACCTTTGAACCTGTACAGGAACGAAATATAGGTATCCGGTTATTTAATATTCATGATTTTTCAAAGGATTTAGAGCCGGTTACAATAATCGGTGAGAAGGGGTACAAACGGGGCGATGTGATTAAAAGCGTCACTTGGAGCGATGATTTCGGAGTACTCCGGCTTCATGGGGCAGGGGTAGGAATTAAACCGGGAATCATGGCGGGAGTTACACATAACTTGAGTGAAAGAGGAATCAATATCAAGTCAATTATCACTGCTCAAACTTCAATCAATATTCTGCTTTCTTCGGAAGATCTGAAGGAAGGTTTAAAACAGGTTAAGAAGATGGCATTAATGGCTGTGGACGGTATAGAAGCAATAGAGAATATTTCATTGATCGGAGTAGTAGGAGAGGGTATTTTGGAAAAGCCGGGGATTGCTGCGCGTGTATTTTCGGCTGTTTCTGCACATGGGATCAATATACGTATGATCTCTGCAGGTGCTTCAAATGAAGCGATTTATTTCA
The DNA here is from genome assembly GCA_021817755.1 of Acidobacteriota bacterium. Classification (GTDB taxonomy): domain Bacteria; phylum Acidobacteriota; class Aminicenantia; order UBA2199; family UBA2199; genus JAKAGC01. The sequence goes on from JAKAGC010000073.1 coordinate 2,347, forward strand.
TTATCGATAAAGAAGAATGTGAGAAAGCAATTATATCGATACATGAAGAATTTTTCGGAGATTGTGAATTGGAGTTTATAAGCAAAGACTATCCAATTCCTTAAATTAAGGAGAAAAACATGAATAAGACTATAAATAGTGGTTTAAGACCTGAAACGATTTTACTTCATGCGGGACACGTACCGGATAAGGAAACGGGAGCGAGAGCGGTTCCGATTTACCAGACGACTTCATATGTATTTAAAAATAGTGATCACGCATCGAATTTATTTGCATTGAATGAATTTGGGAATATCTATACACGGTTACAAAACCCAACGACAGATGTATTGGAAAAGAGAATTAGTGCAATGGATGGGGGGGTAGGTGCACTGGCAACAGCAAGTGGGCAAGCGGCTATATCTCTTGCTTTATTGAATATAGCTCAAGCGGGAGATGAAATCGTATCGAGCAACAGACTCTATGGGGGAACTCATAATCTGTTCAAACACCTTTTCAAACGGATGGGAATTGGAGTACGATTTGTTGATGTTCATGATTTGGATGGATATCGCCGGGCAATCACGGGGGCAACTAAAGCGATTTATGCTGAAACATTGGGTAACCCGGGATTAGATGTGGCTGATATTGAAGCATTGGCAGAATTGGCACATGAGAATGGAATTCCGCTTATTATAGATAATACTGTAACACCATATATATTAAAACCGATAGATCATGGAGCTGATATTGTGGTTTATTCTGCAACGAAGTTTATCGGGGGACATGGTAATTCAATGGGGGGTATTATTGTGGATTCCGGAAAATTCGATTGGACTAATGGAAAATTCCCTTTGATTGCTGGGCCTGATCCTTCTTACCATGGAGAGGACCTGGTGGAAAAATTGAAAGGGATAGGGAATATTGCTTACATTGTCAAAGCACGAGTTTCTTTAATGAGAGATATGGGGCCGGCATTATCCCCGTTTAATGCATTCCTGTTATTACAGGGGTTGGAAACGCTGCATTTGCGTATGCCAAGGCATTGCGAAAACGCATTGAAAGTGGCACAGTACCTTGAGAATCATGATTGTGTAAAATGGGTGAACTATCCTGGTCTCTCTTCAAGTACAGAGTATGAACGTGGAAAGAAATATCTTTGTAATGGTGGGGGTGCAATTATCGGATTCGGTATTGTGGGTGGAAAAGAGGGGGGGAAAGCCTTTATCGACAATCTGGGGCTTATTTCGCATCTGGCGAATATTGGCGATGCAAGAACACTTGCAATTCATCCGGCAGGAACAACTCACAGTCGTCTTACCCCGGAAGAGCAATTGGGAGCAGGGGTAACACCGGATTTTATCCGTCTATCGGTGGGTATCGAAAATGTAGACGATATTATCGATGACCTGGATAGGGCCTTGAGGGGTGGAGTTAAAAAGTGATTAACCATGAATAAAAATGATAAAGACATAGGCTTTGTTGAAACAGGGTATTTTACGTTTGGAGAAGAGGAGTGGGATGAATTGAAATTGGAATCGGGACAGAGCATAGGACCTGTGACAATCGGATATGAAACTTACGGAGAACTGAATAAAGATAAGAGTAATGTAATCTTGATTGAACATACATTAACACATGATGCACATGCGGCAGGATTTCACAAAGGGGATTTACGGGGTGGTTGGTGGGATGAAATGATTGGCTGGGGTAAAGCATTCGATACAGAGAAGTATTTTATTGTTTGCTCGAATGTTCTGGGGGGGTGCAAAGGAAGTACGGGACCTTCATCGATCAATCCTGCGACTGGAAAACAGTATGGATTAACATTTCCGGTTATAACGATAAAAGATATGGTTGAGGCTCAAAAAAGGCTGCTGGATCATCTTGGGATCGAGAAATTGTTATCTGTATCTGGGGGATCGATGGGTGGGATGCAAGCACTGCAATGGGTAGCATCTTACCCGGAAAAAGTAAGATCAGTGATCCCGATTGCAACGGCATGGAAACAATCTCCGCAACAATTGGCTTTTGCTGAAGTTGGACGGCAAGCTATTATGAAAGATCCAAACTGGAAAAATGGAAACTACTATGATGGTGAAAAACCGGAAAGTGGTTTATCACTGGCACGTATGATGGGCCATATTACTTATATGAGTGAAGCATCGATGGAAGAAAAGTTTTCACGTCGCTTAAAAAACGGGGATTACAGTTTTTCCTTTGATGTGGATTTCGAAGTGGAAGGGTATCTTCATTATAATGGAAATGCGTTTGTGAAACGATTTGATGCGAATAGTTACTTATACATAACACGGGCATTGAATTATTTCGATGTTTCAGGGGATAAATTGATTCGGCCAAATCGTGAAATCGATACGAAGTTCCTTGTGATCTCTTTCTTGTCGGATTGGCTTTATCCATCCTGGCAGTCGAGGGAGATCGTTAAATTTCTTATGTCGAGGCAGCAAGACACGACGTACTGCGAAGTGCAATCTAATTATGGGCATGATGCTTTTTTATTGGAATATGAAGAGGAAACACGCCTGATTAAGCACTTTTTAGAAAGGATTACGAATGAAAAGTAGGAAAAAAGAAAATATTGAACTGGGTTATAAGATTATTTGTAGTATTGTAAACGAGGAAGCTACCGTATTGGATTTAGGATGTGGGAGTGGTGAATTAATGATGTTGCTTCGAGACCAAAAAAGAGCGAAATGCCAGGGAATCGAAATTCTACGAGATAATATTTTTAAATGTGTGGAAAAAGGATTGAGTGTTTTTCAATTGGATTTTGACAGTGGATTATCGAATTATCAGAGTGATGCTTTCGATTATGTTATTTTAAACCGGAGTTTACAGGAAACAGTACATGTAGAACATGTATTACAAGAGGCAATGCGAGTAGGGAAAAGGGTGATAATTGGCTTTCCGAATTTTGCTCATATTGGGGCTCGCATTCAGTTATTTTTTAAAGGAAGAACTCCTGTAACTGATTCATTACCGCATTTATGGTACAATACTCCGAATCTTCATTTTCTTAGCATAAGGGATTTCGAGGAATATATTGCGGGGCGGGGAATAAGGGTCATCTCACGGCATTATTTTACTATGAGAAAAAGAGTGGTTATTTGTCCGAATTTATTTGCAACAGATGCGATCTATGTGATTGCGTTGGAAAATGGAGGTGTTTAGGAGGGGCTTAATTAATTTCGTGAGCCAATAACCATTTTTTATTTTCTATACCGCCGCCGTATCCTGTTAAAGAACCGTTTTTACCGATTACACGGTGGCATGGAATGATGATTGAAACTGGATTTCTACCTACGATTCCACCAATAGCACGTGCTGCTCCGGGTTTCCCTACTTTCTCAGCAATCTCGCCATAACTTATTGTCTTTCCCAAAGGAATGAGTTTAAGAGCTTCCCAAACGCTTAATTCGAATTGAGAGCCGCGAAGATCCAATGGGGGTAATTGTAGGAAGTGAAATTTTCGCTGGAAATAGTTTTCCACCCAGGCTTCACCTTTGAGTACGAATGGATTGCTTTCCAGGGTGATTTGTGGGGAATCAAACCAACGGGCTAACCGTTTTTCAAGCATAACATTGCGATCTTTTTTCTGGAATTCAAGGAAGCAGATTCCTTTCTCAGAAGCGATTAATATCATTTGACCTAATGGGGTAGATATGTCTTTTCGTACGAGTTTTTCGTTCATGATTCCTCCTAAATTGCCACTTAAATGGGTGAATGGGGTTCAAACTTTTTTATTGGTTGAACAGATTCACCGGAATGGTTTTTATATAGATGAAAAATAATTTTTTTTTTAAGATTAATTTTTCAGTGTAAGTTTTCATTTACAGATATAGTTCTTTTACGACTTCCTTCATAATCCTGTAAGCAGAAAAAGGTTTAACAAGAGGGCGAGGGTTATATGATTTGAAAGATGAGAAATCGGAACGTTTATCGAGGAGTAGGAATAATTTTTTTGAAGGAAGAGCGTTGTTCAAGATGAAATCTTTTAAGGTTTCTGAATCGCAAATGAGCATATCTCCATCCTGCCAATCTCCGGTCTCTGTATTAAGAGGGATATCGGGGATGATTTCTTTAAATTGATCGCGCAATGCGGCGGCGATACTTTTTTCGTTCAAACGGATGACGATTTTATATGGGGTTTGGGGTAAGGTTTGGTGAAGCTTTGCGAGATCGGCGAAATAGTACCCTTTTTGCTCTTTTGATTTTTTTAAAATGGCTTCCCGCATTGTTATGGCAAGCATGGGGAAACGATGAAACAACTGGACCCACTGGTTTAAATCTTCGGGTGATGAATCATTTAAATGCCTTTCGATGGATACCTGCAATTGAGGAATGAGTAAACCGAGGGTCATGGAGTGTTTGGTCAGTAATTGAGCAGCATGATCGACATCTGGTATACGTTGAGAGAACATTTGCATTAATACTTTAAATCCTTCTTCAATATTGCGGATTTCAAAGACCATATCGCTAAGATTGCGTTGTACTTTTCGAAGCTCAGTAGATTCCTGGACGCCTAATTTTGCCTCTCTGGGAGATGCAATCACACCGAGAGCGGATTCAATATTTTTATAAGTATCGAGATCGAAAGTTTTAATGCTACTCATTACACTTAAAAATAAAATAGTTAACTCTGTATTTTGGAAAAAGATAATTTTACGGAATAGGCGGGTAAGTAAGTCTTTATCTTTCATGGTTAACACATAACCACTTTCCATGACTTCATGGATTTTTTTCAAATATTTTTTACATTTTGCAATAGTGACATCTGAAAGTGCAATTTTTTCCAGGAGCATTTTAACAGAAGTAACGGGGAAAAGATGTGTAATGGTGTCGATGTACTCTTGTTCGATTACAAAGAATTCATTCTCCCTAGCTGGATCGAAAAGGATGTCTTTTACTGAGAATTCATAAAAATCTTTTATTTTATGTAGGATTTTATATTTTATTTCGGGGTTTTCGGATTCCAGGATCATTTTAATAAACTGGGAAAGATCGTGGTAACCGCCATAAGGGAGGCATTCGATTACCATCTCTCGTTCTTCGGGTTCGAGAGATGAATAATTATTATAAAAGAAATCGATGCCTTTGCTTCCTGTTAGAAGCGATTTCATGATTTCTTTTTTTAATTCTTTTTCAGTATTAGAGCGGTATTGAGTAAAAAGGAAATCCATAGCGGCATCGTTACCTGAGTATTCACGGATAATGACTATGCGAAGTTGGGTTTCGGAATTATAGACACTTTCGACAAAATGTATGGCTGGTTCCTGGTGACTTCGGCAAATAATGGAGCAGAAAACTTCTCTGATTCGAGGGTCTTTGACAAAAAACATTTGTGTCCCGAGATCATCGAGATGAATATCAATAAGAGAAGGATTTCTAAAGAAATAGTGTTTTATTTTGAGTACCAGGAAGTATAAATCATCACAAATGGGTTGGTTTCCGCATGGTGTGCTGGTAAAACGTTGATGGAAAAAACCGAGAATGGGTTCCTGTACTGAAATATCGGCAGTGTGGCAGAGGATTTCGAATGCTCCTTGCTCAATAATGGGTTTCCCACAGTTCAAATATGCTGTAAACATCACGGCATCGTTCGCGGATAAAATCCGTTTTAATATATCTACAGTTACATTGAAATTCCTGGTATCCTTTTCACCTTCAAGAAAACGGGGGAGGAGGGCAAAATTGGGATTGTTTTTCTTTCTTTTCCCAATTTCATTGTTTAATAATTGAAGTAATAAGGGATTTTTTATGTGGTTCAATGCATTGTTCAGGATATTTAATGCCTGCCGATTATTGTATTTGGCAACAGAAATCACGGCTTCTTTTTTTAATTGGACATTTTCTTCGTTATCAATAATTTTTTTTAGGGGAATTAGGAAATGGGGGCTCTGTAGATAGCCTGCGACGCGGATAATATTGATACGAGTAGGGAGGTCAAGGTTTTGAGAACTGATAAAACGTACCACAAGGTATTCTGCATCTTCACCGCCTTTATTAACCATGCCTTCCAGAATCATGCGGAAAGACATTTCATTGAACTTTTCGGCGGAAGCGACAAGGTTTTCGATCTTCTCTAGTATCTCTTGCTTTTCGTTCATTTCCATACTATTATATCAAAAAAAATATTATATTTCATTTTTTTTTTATAATTATGGGAATATTTGAATCGTACTTGTAGAGCTGAACCTCGTTCAAATCTTTCTATTTGTGGTGTTTGGGAATAGTTCTGGAAATGTATTATTTTTACCTTTTTCATTTTATTTTGGGGTATATTTTTTTTGTTAAATTTCAAATTTTAAGGGAAAGAGTGGGCAATACAGGTATTATTAATTTAAAGAGGAAAGGTTTTTATTTCCCATCCCTCATTTAACATCATTTCTCGAATTGTGGAAAACCATTGGATTTCATGTGTCATTAATAAAACCTGATATTGGGAAAACTCCTGGATCAATAATCGAGCTATTCGAATCCGGTGTTCTTCATCAAAACCGGATACGATATCATCGAGAATGAAGAATTGATTGATTTTATTAAGCGCTTTGACAGAAACAAGAAAAAATACTAACCCAAGTGCATTTAAATGAGATTCACTTAGAAATTTTGCGGGGGGAGAGACCTGCTGGTTAAAAAAATCATATTCCATCGTGATTCCTACCCATTCTTCTTCTTTTTCTATGGGAATCAATCTGATGTTTTCTACGGATTCATGGGGATTCAATATCCTGTAGTAGTGATCGATTTGATGAGAAAATTGATTTAGAAAACCTTCAAGGGTTGATTTCTGTTTTTCAAGGAATCGAGAATAAACGGATTCTATGGCATTTTGTTGATTTTCTAGTAACTCCTGTTCTCTTTTTAATGTAGTGATATTGACGAAAGCTTCACGTGCAAGAATAAGTCGGCGAGTAATTTGGGTTCGTATATCGGATTCATCAGGCTTCCTCAGACTTTCGGTTTTCATTTTACAAAAAATTACGGATTCATCTATTAACATGTTGTCTATTTGAAAATGGTCAGGTTTTTTCAACTGATTGTAGGGGGAAAGTTGAACGGATAATTGGGATTCATAGTCTGAGAGTTGCATTTTTAAATGGGTCATATTTTTTTTTATTGGGTTGTTTTCCTGGACTTCAATCCGGGGATTTCTCAAAATATAATCAAGTTGCTGAAGAATGGCACGTAAAGATTTTTTTAGTTCATCTTTGAAATCAATGAGTTTTTGCTTTTCTTTCTTGAAACGATCTAGCTCTTGCAACCTTGCCTGTAGTTCCCGGATTAATTGGGGGGTATTTTTTTCTTGTAAACAAAGAGGACAACGGTCATGTTCCGATACTTTTTCTTTTAATACGTGTAACCCTGAATTTAAAAGATTCTCAAGAATTATTTTATTCATGGAATCGATGTCTGCAACAATACTTGAAAACTGGTTATAATATTGTTGATAATCCTGGATAATTCCCTGAATTAAATGAGGAGCCTGAGATAACCAATCGGAAATGGAGTTTAAAAATCCTATTTCTGCAATGGCAGGATCTGGGGGTTTTTGAATTATGGATAGTAAGGTTTCAATATCACTGATACTGGAAATGGTTTTATCGAGCTTGAGAGGTTTTATTACTTCATTGGCAGCTGATATCCACTGCTCCGCGGTATTGGTAACACTTCCAAAATACTCAACTATTCGTGCTTTTTGATTATTAATGCGATTATCGTAGTTTCCTGTTTTGATCTCTTTTCGTAATTCGTTCAGGGTTTTTTTCAAAACATCACGGGTCTTGATGACTTCCGAAAAGCCTATAATATCAAGTAATTTGTCAAGTTTCTCTTTTTTTGAAGCTGAGATAAAGGCATGGATATCCTGAGAACGAAGCCATAGGTTTTCTTTTGCGGATTCTTCTATATATTGGGTAAACGTATCTGTTTTATTTGTATAATCGGATTGAAGGGAACTTTTTTTATAAAAAATATGTTTAAGACTAGCAAGTTGGGGTGCATCGAAAGTCAAGGATAGGGTTGCTTTTTCGTCTTGGTTGAGAAAGACATTTCGGAGTGCTTCTAACCCTCCACGTCCGATTTCCTCTCCTGCCAGATGCTCGATTCGGTTTGAATAAAACCATTCGAGGGAATCAGTTATGCTGCTTTTCCCCGTTCCGTTATCACCATAGAGGAGGAGAGATTTTCCATTTAATTCTATGGCTAATTGATCTTTGATGCCGCGAAGGTGTTGGAGAACTATGGATTTTAATTTAGTCACGAGCAGCCTCCTTACGCTTATTCAATAAAGCATTGGAGAGGTTGGTGGTAGTGAGTTTATCATCTTTGTAAAGATTTTCGAGTATTTTCCGAACAGCTTCATCAAGTCCGGGAATGGTTTCGAGGGAGGAAAAGAAATCATTGACGATTTGTTTTCCGTTTTTAATTTGATCTGTCATCTCATTGC
>JAKAGC010000798.1 GCA_021817755.1 Acidobacteriota bacterium
GGCACCCACCCGGAGAAAGGAGGACGTACCCCGCAGCAAGCCGTTCAGCTCGTTAAAGACATTCTATCTGCGGTAGATGTTCCGTTGATTATTACCGGACACAGTCATTTTGAATCCAATAACGAGGTGATGAAAGCAGTTGCGCAGGCATTTGCCGGTGAGAATCTCCTACTCAATTGGGTGGAGCAAAACAATTACCGAACCATTGCCGGTGCCGCATTGGCGTACGGGCATACCATTGTTTCGCAGAGTCCAATCGATGTTAATATATCCAAGCAAATGAATATCCTGCTTACCAATATGGAGCTTAAACCCGAACGCATTATCATGGATCCCCTCACCAGTACCGCAGGATATGGAATCGAATACACTTACTCTGTGATGGAGCGTATACGACTCACCGGTATCAATGGAGATAAGATGCTCGCTGGTCCCATGATGGTTTCTCCCGGTCAAGAGTGTATCAAAATTAAAGAATCCAAAGCCTCACAGGCTGAATTCCCTGCATGGGGAGAAACCGGGAAGCGTTTAGCGTTATGGGAATTGGCTACAGCCGTCAGCCTGTTGTATGCCGGGGCCGATTTGTTTATTATGTATCATCCAACGGCAGCAATTAAATTGAAAACAAAAATTTTTGAATTAATGGAGGGTTAACCATGGCATTAACCGGATTACAGATACAGAAGTTATTACCCAAAACCAATTGTAAAGAATGTGGTTCCAATACCTGTCTGGCATTTGCCATGAAACTGGCCGCAAAAAAAGCCGATTTATCCGAGTGTCCCTATGCTTCCGATGAAGCCAAACAGGTTTTAGGAGCAGCCAGCGAACCTCCTGTGAAGCTTATTGAGCTTGGCCCCGAACAGGCGTTAAAACTTGGGGCAGAAACCGTTCTTTATCGCCATGAGAAAACCTTTGTTCATCAGACAGCTCTTGCCATAAATATTAATGATACTGATTCAGAAGAAAAAATAGAACAGACGTTGAAAGATATTTCCTCTTATGTACTCGAAAGAGTAGGGGAGTTTATACGATTGGACATGGTTTCTATTACCAATAAAGGAAGCGATACCGCCGCATTTGTAGCTATTGCACGAAAAGCATGGGAAACCGTTAAACGTCCGCTTATTTTACGCAGTTCCAATCCCCAGGCATTAATTGAAGCAGCAATCGCAGTAAAAGGTTCCCGAAGTGTTATTGCATCGGCGAATCCTCAGACTGCCGATCTCCTTTGTGCCTGTGCCAAAGAGAATAATCATGTTCTTGCAGTTACTGCTTCCGATATGGATGAATTGGTGCAGTTCACGGCTAAACTGAAGAGTGATGGGTTTAATGATTTGGTGTTAGAATTACCTTCTCAATCTTTATCTCAACGGTTCCAGCTCCGGTCGTTGGCGAGACGTACTGCTTTGAAAGATAATTATAAACCCCTCGGCTATCCGTTTATTTCATTCATCGAAGGTTCTCAAATCGATGATGATCTGTTTGATACCACATTTGATGCCGTAACGGAGATTTGTAAATACGGAGGGATTTGCGTATTACCTTCATTTGAGCCTGCGCAGTTAGCACCATTGATGACATTACGACTCAATATTTATACCGATCCGCAGAAACCCATTCAGGTTGAACCCAAGCTTTATGCAATTGGGGAGCCCAAACCGGATTCCCCCGTATTTGTTACCACCAATTTTTCGTTAACGTATTTCATCGTATCCGGGGAAATAGAGAATAGTGGGATCAGTGCATGGTTGTTGGTTCCTGAGTGTGAGGGAATGAGTGTATTAACTGCATGGGCAGCAGGGAAGTTTTCCGGGGCTACTATTGGGAAGTTTGCTAAGGATATTCAACTCGATAGTTTAGTCACTACCAGAAAGATTAACATACCCGGTTATGTAGCTCAGATCAGTGGTGAATTGGAAGAGAGTATGCCCGGGTGGAGTGTTATGGTAGGGCCGCAGGATGCTTCTGATCTTGAAAGTTATATAAAAGCCAGGATTCTAAAATAGTATTTTTAATTATAAAAAATTTTTGGAGGTCCAGGGGGACGGTGTCCCTCAGTTTATAGGCTTCGCCCCGCTCTTTAAGAGATTGCCGGTTAATTCAAGTATCATGAACCTCCTCGATGATCCCCATTCAGTTGGGCTGGCCATCGAAGACAATTCGGTTATTTAAATATGGAGTGTACAAAGTTTTCATGACTCATCAAATCATTCAATCGTTAGAAAAAACCATCGAAGGTTCCACTGGTACTGAAATTCTTGAAGCCATCCGCAATGCCGGATATGAAATCGATTCCCCTTGCGGAGGGAAGGGCACCTGCGGGAAGTGTGCGGTACGTATTGTTTCGGGAAAAGTTGATCCCGGTGACACAGGAAGTTTATCTCAAGATCAAATCGCTAACGGATTTGTTCTTTCTTGTAAAGCAAAAATTAACGAATCCCCGGTTACCCTGGAAATTCCCGGACAAAGCAGAAAAGACGGCGGGCAGTTCATCGATGAAACGGATGAAACCTGTTTCGTTCATGTCGATTTTATCAATAAAAAATGCATACTTCATCCGATCACCCGAAAAATCGTATTAGATGTTCCCGGA
>JAKAGC010000799.1 GCA_021817755.1 Acidobacteriota bacterium
GCACAGGAATGTGACGGGGTATCTGGATGCTTTTTTCTCAATGGTTGGGATTTCTTCAAAGACGGTTATGTTACAACAGGCATCATTTACATTTGATACGTTCATTGAAGAAGTCTTTTCAGTATTATTTAAAGGTGGCAGATTGGTGGTAGGAGACCGGGAAGAGATACGGGATACGCATCTATTATACAATTTTATCGAGAAACACGGAATCAATACATTGGATTGTTCACCTCTATTGCTAAACCAACTGGATCAATATGGATACCCTTCCTGTTTAACGATGGTTATTTCGGGTGGTGATGCATTAAAAGGAGAACATATTAGTGAATTACCTGAGGGGATTACACTATACAATAGTTATGGCCCAACTGAAACAACGGTTTGCGCAACCTATTATAAACTCGATAATAGAAAAGGAGAGAAGATCAGTAATAATATACCTATCGGTAAGCCTTTACAGGGATATGTAGTAACGATCCTGGATGAATACGGACATTTAACACCGATGGGAGTACGTGGAGAAATATGCATCTCAGGTGTAGGCGTGAGCCGTGGATATTTAAACAACCCGGAATTAACGGAAGGATGTTTTATTGCCTTCGGCGACCAGGAACCTTTTTATAAAAAGGTTCCTGGACTTCCAAAAATCTTTGATAATATTATTTCATCAACAAAAAGTTTTAAGGGGGTGCAGGGGGGCGTTTTTCAAAAAGCCTCCCTGCAATACAAAACAGGGGACATGGGAAGATGGTTAGAAGATGGAAATATCGAATTTCTTGGACGAATGGATAACCAGGTGAAAGTGAGGGGCTACCGGATCGAATTGAATGAAGTTGAACGGGCAATTCTGGGTTACAAAGGGATTAAAAAATGTGTGGTACTTGTAAACAAGGATGAAGATAATGAAAGCTTCATTACTGCTTATCTGGTACGTGAAAAGGATAATGAAGAAGGGGATTTATTAGAACTTACGGATTATTTAAGAAGATTTCTACCGGAATATATGGTGCCGGGTGGTTTTGTAGAAGTGGAAGAAATACCGTTGACAATAAACGGGAAACTGGATACACGAGCACTTCGAATGATGGGGGTGGGAGCGAGGGTATTGAGGGGAACACCGGCGCGTGATGAATTGGAAAAGCAATTGGCGCTGATCTGGGGAGAAGTACTGGGTATTACGAGAGACGAACGACTGAAAACGGGTATTGATTTGAATTTCTTTCAAAGTGGAGGCCATTCGTTGAAAGCGAATGTTCTTGCTGCGCGAATTCATGGGGAATTGGGAATTCGAATACCGTTAGTGGAGATATTCAAAAATGCGACGATCAGAGGGATAGCACAATATATCCGGGAAAAAAGAGAAACAGAACAAACGAATTTTATCAAGATAGAACCTGCACCGAAGCGTGAACATTATCCGCTATCTGCTTCACAGAAGAGATTGTTTGTGCTGCATGGATTGGATGAATCGGGAGTGGGTTACAATATGTTATCGACAGTTGAGTTGATAGGAAGACTGGATAATGAGAGCTTGGAACGAAGTATAATGAGGCTCATCCAACGGCATGAGAGTTTAAGAATATGGTTTTGTGTTATTGGAACTGAACCGGTTCAGAAGATCATACCTGCTGAGAATTTTGAGTGGAAACAAGAAGGGGGAGCGGGAATTGTGTCTAACTATGATATAAGGAATTTCGTTAATCCTATTTTGGGAGAGAATGGTTCCGAGATATCATTGGAGAATAGGCGACATATTATTAATAGTAAAGTAAAAGAGATAATCGATGAATTTCGGAGGCCTTTTGATTTGTCACAAGGGCCTTTAATGAGAGTGGGATTGATTAGAATAGAAGAAGATAGGCATATCCTATTGCTGGATATGCATCATATTATATCGGATGGTATTTCAGCGGAAATATTTATCCGTGATTTAGGGGGATTATATAATGGAGATGAGTTATTACCGTTAACGCTTCAATATAAGGATTTCGCCTATTGGCAAACGAAAGAAGAGGAAAAAGAACGAATACGAAAACAAGGGGAATTTTGGCTTGATTTATTCAGGGAAGAAATTCCACTGATGGAGTGGCCGGCAGATTTTACTCGACCTGGGGTGCAGCAATTCAATGGAAGACGTCTTTGCTTTGAATTAAATGAAATGGAAACGAAAGGTTTGCTTGATCTGGCTGCAAAGGAAAATGTGACTCTATTTATATTATTGCTTTCTATATATTATATTTTTCTAAACAAAATCAGCGGTAATAATCGGGTGGTTGTGGGAACTCCGGTTAGTGGGAGAAGATACTGGCAATTGGAAGAGATATTGGGAGTGTTTATTAATACACTGGCTCTTGTGTGTAATATTGGAGAAAATAAACGTTTTCTTTCTTTGCTTGAAGAGGTTAAAAAGGGAACAATCAACGGATTTGAAAACCAGGATTACCCATTCGAGGAATTGGTAGAAAAACTGGGAGTGAGAAGGGATACATCGCGGAATGCATTATTCGATACAGTGTTTACTCTGCAAACCGTAGATGCTGCACAGGTTGAAGTTAAAGGGTTGGCTTTGAAAGATTATGAGTACGAAA
>JAKAGC010000800.1 GCA_021817755.1 Acidobacteriota bacterium
GCGAGATAATCGCGAAACTGCAGGTACGGAAGATGAATTGCAGGAATGCAAACACCGTTTAGCAGAATTGGAAAAGATCGAAACCCAATATCATCATACTCTTGAAGAATTAAAAGAAAGCGAAACTCGTTACCGAAATCTTGTAGAATCCTCTCCTATACCTATCATTATCCATTCCCAGGAAAAAATAGTACTCATAAATTCAGAAGCGGTTCATATATTAGGTGGAAAATCCCAGGATGATTTTATAGGAGAAGAAATATGGACATTACTACCACCTGAGTATATCGATGCCAGTCGAGAACGGATTCGAAAAATCTATGAAAAAATTGAGCACGCTGCTTTATCTGAAATCCAATTTACTCGCCTTGACGGGACAGTTATCGATATTGAAGTCATGGGAACCATTGTTGATTTCCAAGGAAAACCTGCTTCTCAGGTTGTTTTTCGAGATATTACAGCTAAAAAACAAGCGCAAAAAGCAGTCGAACAACGAATCCGTTTAGAACATATTATCAGCCGCATCTCCCTTCGGATGATGACTTCCGATAATTTTGACCTAACAGAAGCTTTTCACGACACAATGAAGATTGTTGGCGAATGTATGAACGCCGATCGCGTTCAACTCCTCCTTTTCCTTTCAGAATCGCCCTCTGCTCCCCCGTCAGTTTACGAATGGTGTGCTCCTGGCATTCCCAATCACAAAGAGCTTGTTCAATCTCTTTCTCCCAATCTTTTCCCCTGGTGGATGAATAAGCTAAGAAATCAAGAATGTGTTCTCATTAAAACATTAGATGAATTACCCGAAGAAGCTGCTACCGACAAAAAAACACTCAAATCACTCGGAATTTGTTCATTGGTAACAGTCCCCCTCATAGATCATGAAAAATTTATCGGTTTTCTGGATATGGATTCCATTCACATTGAGAGAACATGGGATGAATCCGATGTAGCCATTCTTCAAACCATGAGTTATATATTGGTTTCCACGATGGCACGAAAATCTGCCCACAATTCGCTGGAAATCCAAAAAACATACCTGGAAGAATTGTTTAATAATTCACCCGATGCCATTGCCATTCTTGATCGAAATGATTGTGTCTTGCGAATAAACAAGAAATTTGTGGAGATGTTCCAGTATTCCCATGATGAAGTAGTTGGAAAACTCATCAATGAATTAATCGTTCCCCCCGGATTTGAAAAAGAAGCATCCATCCTCACTGAAAAGGTTACCAACCTCGAGGATATCGATGTAGAGAGTGTTCGTCAATCAAAAACCGGAAAGAAATTCGATGTATCTATTCGCGGGAAGCAGATTTTTCTTGGAACTGATAAACTCGCCGTTTATGCCATATACAGAGACATTTCCTCCCGCAAACGAAATGAAGAGGAAAAGCATAGGCTTGAGGATCAACTTCGTCAGGCACAAAAAATGGAAGCAATCGGAAGTCTTGCCGGAGGTATAGCGCACGATTTTAATAATATTCTTTCAGTAATATTCGGATATACAGAATTAACATTTGAAAAGCTTCCACCCGGGAGTCGGGCCAGGGTAAATCTTCGTTATGTTCTTTCTGCTGCCGATAAAGCCAAAGAGATGGTTAAGCAAATACTCGCTTTTAGCAGGAAAGATGAAAGAAAGAGAGCACCTGTTTCACTCGCTGCTATAGTTACAGAGACTCTCACGCTGTTAAAATCCACATTACCTTCGTATATCGAGATTCGTTCCAATATTGGAAAAACCCAATACTCCATTATGGCAGATGCCACACAGATTCACCAAGTCATCATGAATATCTGCACCAATGCCGCTCATGCAATGAAAGATAAAGGCGGCACATTAGAAATTACATTAAGAGAGGAAAATGTCGATCCCGCTGAAACCGGGAAAAGTACTCTCTCGCAAGGAATTTACCAGATATTATCTTTTTCTGATACCGGCACTGGAATTCGCCCCGAGATTTTAAATCGAATCTTTGAACCTTATTTCACCACCAAATCACAATCAGAGGGAACTGGGATGGGGTTAGCAGTTGTTCATGGAATAATTAAAAATCATGGTGGAGATATCACAGTGCATTCCGAATTAGGAGAAGGAACCACATTCTACATTTTCTTACCCGTCACCGGAGAAACGTTGATAACAAGTACAACAAAGCCCGAAGGATTCCAGGAGGGGAAAGGACGGATCATGTTGGTGGATGATGATCCTGGTTTAGTAGAAATGGGAAAATTGATGTTAGAGTCATTAGGGTATTTTGTTGTAGCCCATACAGGTAGTATCGATGCCCTCGATGCATTTAAAGCAGAGCCTCAGTTATATGATTTAATTATAACCGATCAGACGATGCCCCGGATGACCGGTGATCAATTAGCAGGAGAAATTCGGAAAATTCGTCCACGGATTCCTATATTATTGTGTACCGGTTTTAGTGACCGTATCAATGAAGATAATTTTGAGGCAATGGGAATAGATGGTTTTATGTTGAAACCAATAGTCAGAAAGGAGTTATCGAAAGTGGTCCATGATCTTCTTGAAAAATCTAAAAGTGAAATCTAATAATATTCTTCTTTCTCAGTTTAATAGCTC